>DASPUR010000076.1:0-39903 GCA_035622795.1 Methanoregula sp.
ATCCCGTTTCCGAACGAAATCATGCCCTTTTCCTGCTGAATAAGGCAATCGTTCCGCTTGCCGAGTCAACCGACGTGCGGATCATTCCCGATGACGGGATGCAGTTCGTCCATGCGATCCGCGGGGCACGGGACGCGAACGATGTCGCCGGTTTCCGTGGCGGGATCCAGGCCCGTGGCACAGCGGTGGCAGCGTCAGGACCCGCCGGATTCGGGCACGGCGAAGCCGGTACTCCGGTCGTCCTGACTGCGATGAAATTCGATCCCGCCGTACGGACTGCGGCGATAATCCGGTATACCCCGGGGATTGTCCGTGCACTTGAATCTGCATTCCTTGAGTGCTGTTCATTCGATCGCTCCCGCCAGCATGCCGGGACGGCCACCATGGACTGGGGAGTGGCATCCTGCTGCAGGGAGGGTGTTCCGGATGTTATCTACGATCCGGGAAAATCCCCGGGGGAGGGGAGAGTCCGGCTGTTCGGGGAGGAACCGGACGACGTTCTTAACAATATCATTATCTTGTCAAAACGCATTCTGAATATGGATATCTGAGGAATCAGCCATGGGAATCAAGCCATCGTATATCAAGACCATCGGGACCGAACTCCTTGCAAAACAGAGGGATAATTTCACCGGTAATTTTGATGAAAACAAAAAACAGCTGGCCACATCGGCCGTTATCGAGAGCAAACGCGTCCGGAACCGTGTCGCCGGCTACATAACGAGAAAAGTAAATACTAAAAGACACGCATAACCTAATTCATGTTCGAAGGCGTCCTTCCGGCAATCATTACTCCTTTTCGACGGAACCCTGCGATGGACCTGGATGTTGCAGGTCTGAAACGCAATCTTTCGTTCCTGCTCTCCTGTGGTGTTCATGGAATTGTGCCCTGTGGATCGACGGGCGAATCCGCGACACTTTCCTTTGAAGAGCACGAAAGAGTCATGGGGATAACGGTTGATACCGTGAACGGGCGGGTGCCGGTGCTTGCCGGTACCGGCTCAAATAACACCGCAGAAGCCGTCAGGCTCACCAAAGCCGCAAAAGATTCCGGAGCTGACGGCGTACTCGTAATCAGTCCGTACTATAACAAGCCCAACCGGTCCGGGCTCGTGAAGCACTATACCCGGCTCGCGGATCTCGATATCCCGGTGGTTGTCTACAACGTCCCGGGGAGAACGGGGCAGAACCTGGAACCCGACCTGATAGCGGAACTTGCACAACACCCGAACATCGTGGGTATCAAGGAAGCGAGCGGGAATATCGGGCAGATCTCGCGGATCATCGAAGAGACTCAGGACGAGGATTTCACCGTAATATCCGGTGACGACAACATCACGCTCCCCATTATGGCCCTGGGTGGATCGGGCGTGATATCGGTGGCAGCCAATGTCGACCCAGTACGGATGGTCGGGATGTACGAGGCAATGAAGGAAGAAAACTACCAGAAAGCGCTGGTTCTCCATTACGCCCTCTCACCATTATTCCGGTCGATGTTCATAGACACGAACCCGATACCTGTGAAAAAAGCAGTCGGACTGATCGGGCTTGCTGCAGGCCCGGTCCGTCTCCCGCTCGATGAACTCGATGCAAAAAAGACCGAGGCGCTCCAGAAGATCATTTCGACAATCCCGAAGAAGAATGCTCCCGGCAGGGCAGTACCGGTAAAGACACCGGCCAAAAAAACCCGCAGTATAAGGAAAACCCCCGGGAAATCCCGGTGAATGGGGAAAATCCATGATAAAAGTTGTAATCTGCGGTGCCTCGGGACGCATGGGACAGACCCTGGGAAGGATGGTTAACGAGGCGCCCGATCTCGAACTGGCGGGGGGGATAAACTTAAAACCCGGTTCGTTCTTCGGAGTCGATATCGTGGAATCAAAAGAGGCGGGGGATTTCCTGAAATCGACCCGGGCCGATGTCATGATCGATTTCACCGTTGCCAGTGCATCCGTGGAGAACGCAAAGGTGGCCGCCCGGAACAATGTAGCCCTTGTTATCGGGACAACCGGGTTCTCTGCTGCCCAGCGCGAGGAGATGGAGAAAACCATCCGCGGGGCGGTGCCTGCTGTTATCTCCAGTAATTTCTCCGTTGGCGTCAATATCTTCTGGGAGCTCGTCCGGGACGCCGGCAAACTCCTGAGTGACTATGACATTGAAGTGATCGAAGCCCATCACCGGAATAAAAAAGATGCCCCGAGCGGAACTGCAAAGACGATTCTTCAGATTCTTGATGAGGAATGTGGTTCCCGCAAGAAGATTTTCGGAAGGGAAGGCATGACCGAGCGGGGAAAGGAGATTGGCGTTCATGTTATCCGCGGCGGAGATATCGTGGGGGATCATAAGGTATTGTTCTCCAAAAACTTCGAGACTATCGAACTTTCGCACCGTGCGTATGACCGCTCGGTTTTTGCAAGCGGCGCGCTTCTTGCAACCCGGTGGGTCGTAGGAAAGAAACCCGGTGTTTATGGTATGAGCGAAGTGCTCGGTCTCAAAAAATAATTTTTTATTTTGTATTTCCCCCGGGAGCTGGAACTGCCGGCATTCTATACGTCGCTGCCCGAATCCTGTAGTAATTGCCGGTGGGTTTCTCCTCCCGTCCCCTTCTTAATAGCGGAGAAATCTGAAACGGTACTATCGAAACCCTTTTTTTGTCTTTTCCCCAATATAACGTGGAGTGAACGAGTTGGTAGCAGTCGTTGACAATACCAAGTGTACCGGATGCGAAACGTGCGTGAGTGAATGTCCGGCATCGGCCATCGCTATGGAGAACGACAAGGCAAAGGTCGATAAGGACATGTGTGTCGACTGCCAGACCTGCGTGGATGTCTGCCCGGCAGAAGCTATCCACATGGACTGAGAAATTTTTTTGCAGTTTTTTTATTTTTTCCTGTCCCTGAACAATATCCCGCTTCCGTATCCCGATGCTCCCGACATCGTTGCCGACGACAATCAGAGTCCGGCAAAATGAAAGGAGTGGTTTTTCTCCGGATGAAAAAACAATGTTTTTATTATTGCAGGTGAAATGGGACTTTACAACCCGCCATCTTCGTACGGGATAGTAACAGACAAGGACCTGACACCTATGATCAACGTTGGAGTGCTCGGTGCTACGGGTGCGGTTGGCCAACGATTTGTTGAACTTCTGGCGGATCATCCCTGGTTCAATCTCTCGTCGCTCGCCGCTTCCGATCGCAGTGCGGGACAGCCTTATGGAAAAGTGGTTAACTGGCGGCTCGACACGCCCTTTCCCGAGAAAATAGGAAAACTCAAAGTCGTCCCGACCTCGCCAAAAGCGATGAAGAACGTGGACCTCGTATTTTCCGCCCTGCCTGCAGAGATCGCTACCGCGACGGAGACGGAATTTGCCGATGCAGGCATCGCGGTCTGCAGCAACGCCAGTTCCCACCGGATGGAACCTTCCGTTCCTCTCGTAGTGCCGGAAGTTAATCCGGATCATCTCGGGCTCATCGACGTCCAGCGGGATTCGGGAAGAGACGGGTTCATCGTTACCAATCCGAACTGTTCCACAATCATGATGGTCACAGCACTTGCCCCCTTGAGGAAGTTCAGATTCGGGGACGTACGGGTCGCGACCATGCAGGCGATATCCGGGGCCGGTTTCGCAGGAGTCGCGGCGATGGCAATTTACGATAATGTCATCCCGTACATCGGCAAGGAAGAAGAAAAGATGGAGACCGAGACGCTCAAGATCATGGGTACGCTGAAGGGAACCAGCGTTAAGAACGCTCCGTTCCGCGTGAGCGCAAGCTGCCACCGCGTACCGGTGATCGACGGGCACACCATGGCGGTCTGGATCGATATCAGGGAACCGGTCAACACCCTGAAAAAGGCATTCCGGGAATACAAGCCCCCCATCAAAGGCCTGCCAACCCAGCCCAAGGAGTCCATCCATTTCTTCGATGAGGAACCGGACCGCCCACAGCCCCGTCTGGACAGGAACCGGGGAGATGGCATGACTGTATCCGTCGGGAGGCTCAGGGAAGGCGTCCGGTTCGTGGCCATGGGCCATAACACCATCCGCGGGGCCGCAGGCGCCAGTGTGCTGAACGCTGAACTGATCCTGAAGAAGAAGTATCTCTGACCACGAGGCATCCTATGCAACAGATGAAAGAGAATACTGTATTCGTCGGAAATAAACCCGTCATGAACTATGTACTTGCAGTGGTGACGCAATTCAACAACGGTGCGGAGACCGTAGCAATAAAGGCCAGAGGAAAAGCAATATCCCGGGCCGTCGATACCGCAGAGATCTCGCTGAACCGTTTTCTCGAGGGGGTGGTCAAGCAGGAGATCCTGACTTCAACCGAGATAATCGATACGGATACCGGTAAAACCAATGTCTCCAGCATCGAGATCATCCTTGCCAGTAAAAAATAATTAATCCGCCCTGTTTTTTGCAACAGATTCCGGGGGCAGGATAGCGTAAGGAGCCCTTTTTCTTTACCGAAAGCGATTTAAGCCCTATTCGCAAAACTAGTATGCTTATGCGGGCCGGTGCAGTCGGCATTTTTGTTCTTGTTATGCTCCTGTGCGTACCTCCGGCCATGGCTGCAAACGAGGATCGATACGGGTACATCAAGGTGGAGACGGTATCGATCCAGCTCGATGATGCCACTGCAACGATCAACGTCAACTATACGGTCGATGAAGGGACGCGGTTTATTTTCTTCCTGCTCGGCAAGCAGGATCTCAAGAATAAACTCCTGACGATCCTCAACTACCAGGATGCCCAGATAAAACACATCAATCTCTCTTCTGCTGAATTCACCGTGAACAGTGCTTCTTACTCTTACGGTGACGGGATTTACTGGTATCCTTCCCATGATTTCAATGTGGTCATCCCTGCACTCACGGTCGAGACGCCCCAGGCGACGCGAAGTTTCGTGAACGCCAACCGCTTCCCCGCTGGGATGGGGTATTTCTCCAGCGAGCCGCAACCACCTCCTCAGAAATAGTGCCATTCCTCGGATTTCCGGCCCTCGCAAGGACCGAATATAATCAGCCGGTCATTTTTATTACAAAAAAGCGTGGCCATTTCCTCGTGTCCATACGAAGCTTCTGAAACGGCTGGATTATTTTTTCTGCATCGCTGCCTTAAGTACGGCGATAAAAAAGAGAAAAGAAGAGAATGTTCCGGTTGTTTTTCACATGACCTCAATGATCTCCTGTTTGCGCATTTCTGCCAGTTTTTTATTTACATAGTACTGTGAAATAACGCCGCATATCGCGGAGACGATTCCGATCCCGGTCAGGATGAGGATCTCGTTTTGTGTCGCGTCTGTCAGGGCAAATTCATCGTTCCCGCTGACGGAAAGGATGTACAGGCTCGCGCTCCACAATATGAGGCCGATGGCGGTGATGAAGAACGGGTAGACGATCACCTTCCCGATATTCTCCCGTTCGTTGATGTAAACGTCGATGAGGATCCCGGTCGATGTCGCAAGGCCGGCTATGATAAGCCATTCGATGGATCCCCAGATGAAAGTCATCAGGTAATTGAGATAGCCGAAGCTGTTGTCGGGCGAATAGTACCTGAGGACATTGATGAAGCCCATCGTAAACCCGATGACTATGAGAAGGATGGTTATCGCATAGGTTATGAACGACAGCCTGCCGCGCGAGAGCGAGATCCGGAGGGCATCGAGAATTCCGTGGACGATCTCATCGAACCCGAACCCTTTGTACAGGAGGTAGCACCCGATGACACCCACAACAATGATCGTCGCTGCACCAGGCATGCCGGCAAGGTATGCGCTGGCATAGAGGAGCATCGCAAGTCCGATGGGAATGAAGACCATCCGGGAGATTTTCGGGTCCTCGAAAAATTTTTTCAGGATGTAATACGTACCCTCGAGGTTCGGCATCTGGTTTACGATTACCCTCCGGATGCTGGACACCGGTATGCGGGACTGGATGATGGGAATTACGTACTCGTCCTCGGCCCCGTCGGATACCAGTATGCACTCGGTCGGCCGGGTGATTTCAATGACTTTTTCCAGCGACGCGGCTATCTTCCGGTCACCCTCAATCATGTGGAGATGGTTACCGGCAACAACGGCAATTGCCGCTTCTTCTTCTTTTGCAATAAGTTCGTCGAAAATTTTCACTGCACAGAATATGGCATTGATATCGGAATCTTCGGGATCGGCCAGAGCAAGGCTGTTTGCTGCGCTCAGGCAGGACTCGCGGCCAATCGCCGGACTTTCAACCCGGGCTTTCCATCCGATATCGTCGTCCCTGTCAACACTCAGGACGAGTGTCCGCCTTCGTGTCATTATTGCGCTGATATCTCCTCTGCCACCGGTCTGGTTCCGGTCATGGATTTTCCTTAAAATTCGATAATCGTACGGTCATCTTTTTAAGTAAGACCTTCTTCTGGACTGATAAAGGTAGGTTGAATTTGTTAATAAAGGCACTTACGAAGCGGGAAAAACTGACGTCGGTAGTCTGGATCTCGTCTTGTCGGTGATTAACACAGCGCACCCGGATCCGAGCCTTTTGATCTGGTTATAACATAAACCCGGGTCTGGAGACAGAGTGCTTTTACGTTTTTTTTAAAACAGCCCTTTTTCCATTCTGCCCGACAGGATTCGTCCTTCACGGACTTTTTAGAGAGGATCCCGGATTTCCGGTACCAAAAAAAGAAAATATTATATAAGTTTTGAACGCTGGAGGAGCAGGATATCGTCAGTGGTGAGCTTCTCCCCGGCCCTGAAGTTCTTGAAGAGGCTCTCGGCTTCCTTCCTGACCGCTTTCTGCTCTTTGGTAACCTTGACCTTCTTGGTTTTCTTGCGCAATCCGGATATTACCTTATCATAGTCTCTGAGCTCTTTCTGGCAGGCAATGAAAGACTTGTGCTCGGTGTCCGCAGTTTCCTGCGCTTCAACAAATGCCTTGTGGGCCGCATCGGCCGCTTCCCGTGATTTATCGGCTTTCCGGTAGGATTCTACCATCAGGTCGTGGTGCTTCTGCGCGAGCTCGGCAACTTCCGTTACCCTGGCGTGGAGTTCGGAGGCCCCTTTCCGGAAATCCCGTGCTTCCGTGATCTTTGTCCGCATCTCCTTGTTCTGTTCGAGCTCGGCTTCCTGTTCCCGGACCTGCCCCTTCATCTGTTTGATCTTTTCGATGAGCTCGCGTTCTTTGTCGGTTGTGAATACCTCGGTCTGCTGCCGGTATTCCATATACTCGATCTGCTTCTGGAGCTCTTTGATCCCCCGGTTTTTGAGTGAACCATGCTCTTTTTTGAACGATTCAATATCTTCAAAGAGGACATTGGCCTTGTCGTTGAGCTCGTTGCGCTGCGCCTTGAGGTCGAGGACATCCTGGTTGTACTTGTCCCGGAGGTCTTTGTTTTTCTGTGCTTCTTCGACAAATTCCCGCGTCTGATTGTTCAGTGTATTCCGCTCGCGGGCAAACTTGCTGGCTGTTGCATTCAGCTCGTTGCGCCGGTTTTTATGTTCTTCAGACTCCACAAGAATTTTCTTCCGCTTTTCCATCAGGTCATTCAACATGCGTTACCACTCCTCACCAGATTCTCCTTTGCGGGACAGCGCGATTCAAATATCCTGAAATAAGAACTCACAAAAACGTGGGCGATCCACGCCTGTATGGATTGCTCAGGACAATTCTGCATACGGGATGCACGGTGAAAAACATCAGAAAAGGTAATCTGCCGGAGATGATGGAAAGACCCGAAAACGAAGCCTCTGTTCAACACTCTGTTCATGATGTTCAACTCCCGATACCGGGGTGCGGACCTGTACACATAATCCCACCCCCATCCTCCCTGCGAAGGATTGGTCGAATGTACTATATTTTAGAGGAGGGGAGAACTATTAAGCATTTCGCCGGGGTCTGACCGGCGCTTCTCTCTTAAGAAAGGGACGGGCACGAACGAAAGAAACCGTGGAAGGAAAAGGATGTTGGTTTGTTGGATAACCAACATGGCCTATAGCGTGGATAATTGGTTTTCAACGTGGTGTAATTAACCGACCCATTCAAGGACTCCGCCGCCGCTGGGCTGATCCCTGCTTCGCTTGCTCTGGGGCATCTCGACTGCCTTCGGGTTCGAGCGCTTGCTCTCGATGTCCTCAATCATAGTCTTGTACGACTGGCGGGTCCCGAGGATCTGTGCGCTCTTGACACCGGTCATGATTGCGAGGACACGAATCTTGCCTTCCATGTCGCTCCTGACACGGGCCCCCCAGATGACATCCGCATGGGGATCGAGCTCGTACGTGAGCGAAGTAGCTACTTCTTCAGCGTCCTGGAGGGTTAAGTCGGTACCCCCGGTGATGTGGATCAGGCTGCCGGTTGCGCCGCGGTAGTCGATGTCGAGCATCGGGTTGGACAGGCACTCGCGGACAACGCTCTCCGCCTTGTTCTGCTGCTTGCTTTCGCCGACAAGCATGACGGCGACGCCACCCTTGGACATGATGGCCCTCACGTCGGCGTAGTCGATGTTGATGAGCGATGGCTCGGTGATTGTCTCTGATATGCCTTTGACGGTCTCACCGATCAGCTGGTCCATGACAGAGAATGCCTGGCCGAGCGGGAGGTTCGGGACGAAGTTCTTCAGCCGGTTGTTGTCGAGCACGATGACGGAATCTGCAGCGGAAGCGAGCGCCTCGAGACCCTCTTCTGCGCGGATCAGGCGGGCTTTCTCGACCTGGAACGGGTAGCTGACCATTCCGACGACAATCGCGCCCTGCTCTTTTGCAACCTGGGCGACTACGGGCGCGGAACCGGTACCGGTACCTCCGCCCATACCTGCGGTGATGAAGACCAGATCTGCGGATTCGAGGATTGCCTCAAGCGTCGGCCGGGCCATCTCGGCAGCACGCTTACCGACATCAGGGTAACCGCCTGCGCCGAGCCCCTTTGTCAGGGATTTACCGATGAGAATACGCTTATCGGCCTGGATCATGTCCAGGTGCTGCTTGTCCGTGTTGATCGCGATCGTCTCGGCTCCGGAAACCCCCATATGGTGGATGCGGTTGACGGTGTTATTCCCGGCTCCCCCGCAGCCGATGATGACAATTCTTGGCTGCCCGACGAAGTCGTCCTCCAGTGCATTCGTTGAGCCTGGCTTGTTAATCTCTTTTTCAAGCTCGGCATTTTTAAGTGCGTCGTTGATGATACTTTGCATTTCTACCCTCTCATACCTTGAATGAAACCTGGTCATTTTCCTTTAAGACACGAGCTGCGCGTTTCTCAACAAGTTCACGGACTGCTGCCCGGACCGCTTCGGAGATGTTGGGATACTCTCCCGAGTCTACCAGGTGCTGGAGCAGATTGATCTGCTGTTCGGGCAAGCGTAGCGTGATCCTTTGCATCATAGTGCTCCCTTTTATCTGACATATGTCTGTCAATTGTCATACATATGTCAGACAAAGAGTGTTTCTGTGTCTGACTCAACCAGATAAATCAACATAAAACATAAAGATATATAAACCTTCTTCTTTGGGGGTAGTACGAACCGCAAACGCATTTATGACTTCCAAACCAAATATAACCAGAAATACGGGATTTTTTCATGGATGAGGATTTTCTGAAAAAGGTTATTCATGGGGGAAAAGGGAAGAGCCGGCAGGAAAAAACCCACAAACCGGTGCTTGACTTCAGCGCGAGCTTGAACCCGTTCCCTCCCCGGATCTCCTGGGATTGTGATCCCTCTGATCTCGGGAGATATCCCGATGATTCGTACGATGAACTTAAGGAAGTGATTGCCCGGTCCTATAACCGGGACCCCGCTGAAGTCTGCGTGGGCAACGGATCGATTGAGCTGATCCGGGTCTTCTGTTCTGTTGTTTTCAGAAAAAAAGGTGCGACCTTTTTTCTGACTGCGCCAACGTTCGGCGAATATGCGTTGTCTGCCCGGCTTGCCGGAGCATCACCCGCAGAGGATGAATCCGGAGCAGATGTGCATTTCGTCTGCAACCCGAACAATCCTACCGGTCTCCTCTCTTCAAAGGAAACACTGCTGGAATATCTTGAAGGCGGGAAATCGCACGAAACCCTCCTTTTCTGCGATGAGGCGTTTATCGATCTCTCGGATCCGCGGCAGAGTCTTTCCGCTATCAGGGATCCCCATCTCTTTGTCCTCCAGTCCCTTACGAAAAGTTTCGCTGTCCCGGGGATCCGGTTCGGGTTCGGGTTTGCTGACCCGGAGCTTGCGGAAAAAATCGAAGTCGCCCGTCCCCCGTGGAGCGTGAACGCCTACGCTGAGGCATTCGCCCGCGCCGCAATACCCAGCCGGAAGGATCTCGAAGAATCGAGAAGGCTGATCGCGAAGGAACGGCAATGGCTTACCGGCGAACTTTCCGTTCTGGGATTCTCCCCCTGCACGTCGGAGGCAAACTATGTACTCTCCCGGTACCCGGAAATTGTCGGTCCCCTCTGTGAAAAACTGGCCGGTTCGGATATACTCGTGCGGGACTGCGCCTCCTTCGGCCTTCCGGACTGCATCCGCGTCGCTGTCAGGACCCGTGAAGAGAACCGGATCCTTGTGGAGGTGATCCGCTCGTGCTTGCCCTGATCATGGCAGGGGGGGCGGGGATGAGACTCATGTCAGGGGAAAAACCCCTGGTCCCCGTCAACGACCGTCCCATGATCGCGTGGGTCACCGGTGCGTTCGGGGCAGCAGGCTGCGATCCGGTTGTCGTAATAACCTCGCGGACCCCCCTGACCGGCGCCTGGTGCAGGGAGCATGGAATACGGGTCCTTCCTGCAGCGGGAAAAGGATATGTCGAGGATATGGTTGAAGCCGTGCAGGCGCTCGGGGAAAAGGATCCTCTCTTCATCAGCGTCTCAGATCTCCCCTGCCTGGGGCCTCAGGTTATCCGGAAGATCCGGGGAGTGTACCGGAAATCCGAAAAAGATGCATGCTCGGTCTGGGTCCCGGAAACCCTCCTGAATACCACCCGCGACAGTATGCCCTATTGCGAGACTGTCGACGGCGTTATCGCCTGTCCCGCCGGGATCAATATCCTCCGCGGGGACCGCATCGGATCTCCCCAGGACGAACTGAAGCTCCTCATCCGGGACCGCGGGCTTGCTTTTAATGTTAATACAAGGGAAGACGGCAGCCGGGCTGAAGAATACCTGAAAAAACACCCGGCCGGCTAAACCGTCGGTTTTTGATCCCCGCCTCATGGATTGCGGTGAAGAAGGCACTGCGATCGCAAACGCCACCTTTTCAGCCACCGATCCCGGTAAAACCGGGACCTGTATGCTGGTCATCCCACTAATCCGGTAATAAATATCGGATGCCTCCGAAAGATAAAAAAGTTCCTGGCCTGTCTCTTAACCTGTTGAATTATCCGCCAATCTGTGCCCCTGCACCTGAAATACGTTCAAATTGGTCATATCCTGGAGGAACGAATATTAAGATCCATAGCCCATAATCACTATATCATGGCAGAATCCCGGGAGATCGAACTGCAGGGCCACATCATCGACTCCGGTATCATGACCCAGCTCTTCGACCGGGTCATGGATATGGGCGGCAACTTCGAGATCCTCACCTTCGATATCGGCAAGAAAAAGACCGACCCCAGCTATGCAAGGCTCCGCATCGTGGCTCCCGACCGGAAGAAACTCGAATCGATTCTGTCGGAACTCCATCGGCTCGGTGCACGTCCGCTCGAGGTCATGGACGTCCGGCTCGAGAAGGCCGAAGACGACCGGATAGCCCCCAAGGGATTCTACACGACCACAAACCACCCGACGCAGGTGAAATACTGCGGGGAATGGCTGCCGGTTTCAGGGATAGAGATGGATTTCCTTATCGTGGTCGATACCCTGAACCGAAGGGCAGAATGCAGGGCCCTGGGAAAGATCCGGAAGGGGGACCAGGTCGTTGTCGGGGAGCAGGGAGTCGGCGTGAGCTACCCGGAGCGGCCAAGGGAACAGAGCAACTTCGAATTCATGCATGGGACCATCTCCCCGGAGCGCCCGAGCGAAACCCTGATCGCGAAGATCGCGAAGGAGATTCTCGAAGTCCACAACAAAGGGGGCAGGATAGCGGTTGTCGGGGGCCCGGCAATCATCCATACCGGTGCGGACAAGGCGCTCGCGGGAATGATCCACAAGGGCTACATCGATATGCTCTTTGCGGGTAACGCACTGGCAACGCACGATATCGAGTACAATCTCTACGGTACTTCGCTCGGCATGGACATCTCCACCGGGAAACCGGTCATGGGAGGCCACCGGCATCACCTCTACGCCATCAGTGAGATCATGAGAGCCGGATCGATCCGGCAGGCGGTCGAGAAACGCGTTGTCAAAAGCGGGATAATGTACGAGTGCGTGACGCATAATGTCCCTTACGTTCTCGCAGGCTCGATCCGGGACGACGGCCCCCTCCCGGATGTAATTACCGACGTGATGGAGGCCCAGGACGCGATGCGGCGTGAGATCGCGGCCGGGTGCGACATGGTACTGATGATTGCCACGCTGCTCCACTCCGTTGCGGTAGGGAACTGCCTCCCTTCAAAGATAAAGACCGTGTGCGTAGACATCAACCCTGCATCGCTCACCAAGCTGATGGACCGGGGGACGATGCAGGCGATCGGGATCGTCTCGGATGCGGGGACCTTCCTGCCCCTGCTTGCAAAACAGCTCGATATCCAGAGCGGCAGGAAGGACAAATCCTGCTGATTTTTTACCGGGTAAGCGGCATCGCGTAGGGCCGTTCTTCCGAGAGGACAAACGCCCACTCATCCTTACAGCCGCATTCGGTTTCCAGCAGTGCCCCGACCAGTTCCCGGTCGGCGTTCAGGGAATAGTCCCGGATTCCCTGGACGAGATCATAGTCGCAGGTCCCGCAGTTGTGAGGCCCCCGCTTCTGGCCCCCCCCGAGCGGGTCGCAAAGGATATGGACCGGGGCTTCCTTCAGCAGTTCAAGGACGCTCCAGAGGTACGGGGGGCGGTACGCACCGCGCTTCCAGTAACCCTCGAGTTCCGTGTTCCGCTGGACGGTGCAGGGGTTCATGGAGATCAGCTCTGCGTGATCGGCCGCGTCCCTCATGGACGCACGCATATCGTCCATGGCCTCCTTCTCGGTCAGGAAAAGGGGCTTGAAGAGAAGGTATGCTTTTACTCCTGCCCCCGCCGCGTGCGCGGCCCGTGCAGCGTCGGTAAAATCGCGGAACCGGAACCCTTTGTCGATACTCCGGGAACGGATCGCGTCGTTACTCGTCTCGAGGCCGATAGCACAATAGAGAGGGATCTCTGTCCTGCCGGTGCCGGCAGTTCCGATGAAATCCCGGAGCACCTCCTCATTTACAAATTCCGGGCGTGTCTCCGCGATGATCACCTTCCCCCGGAAGGTTTCCGCAATTTCAGCGACAAACGCGGGGGGGACTTCCGCAGGATCGAAGAAACTGCCCGAGGTAAAAATCTTTACCAGTTCAATGGTATCCGGCGGATACTGATCCAGGACGTATGCGAGCTGGGCACGGAGATGCGTTGCGAGAGATTCCACCGACTGCCTGGTGACATACCGCTCGTGCCGGTAACTGCACATCCTGCACCGGGACCAGGAGCAGCCTGCACTCCGGAAGATTATGGTAAGGGACGGGAGGATGCGGTCGCCGAGGCGCTCGGTCCCCTTCCAGGCCGCAATCGGTCTTTCCAAATCAGAAATCATTAACACCAGACTAGTTGATCCTATAATGATGTTAAAATCATGGTCGCTTATCTGCAAAGCGCTCCCATTCTATCTGGCAATACCTGAAAAAACAACCAACCCTAAAAAATCAGCGGGCGTGTAAATCTCGATGCATAGATCTGTCCTGTTTGTTCTGGGACTCCTTATTCTGATACCCTGTGCGGCGGCGTATACCGTAGTGATTGAGGCACCCGATTCGCTCTCGGTGGGCAAACCGCTCGTGGTGACCGGTACGACGACGTTCGGGATCGGGACCCCGATCGATGTCGTCCTGTACCACCAGCTCACGATATCGACCGAGATCCAGCGCAACGTTGTTTACATCCAGTCGGACCGCACGTTCCGGACTGTCTTCGACACCACCGGCCTTCAGACGGGGACCTACAAGGTCGAGGTTCCGGCTAACGGGGATGGCGAGTCGGTCACCGCCCGGGTTGTCCAGCTCATCGATCGTTCCGACGAGATCTTTCTCTCCTCATCGGCAACCCAGAACTTTAAGAACACGATGTACGTTGCAGGGACGATAAAAGGCGATGAAAATTCAGGTGTTCAGCTCGAAGTCCTCGGGCCGGACGGCTCTGTTGTCTTCGGACCAAAATACGTGAATACCAACGACAAAGGCGATTTTTCAGCGGATGTCCCGGTAACAGCCCCCGGCGATTACGAAATTTCCTTTACCGACGCGGCCGGTTATATCGGCTCGAGGACAATCACCATCCTGGGCATAGCGAATACCCCGCCTGCCACCACGGGAACACTACCCGGCCCGGCCGGAACGGTCCCGTCCACTGCGACCAGCGAAAGTACTCCAACGGCAACCCAGGCATCCCTTCCCTCCTACCTGCCCGGGATTGCGGCAGCAGGCGCAGCACTGGCAGCTGTTCTCCGGCGATGGTGATTTCTCCTCTCGTGAAAGAAGCATTTTTCATATGCGCCACCCAACATATGCAGCATTGCCGGGGTAGTCTAGTCCGGGAAGGCGGTAGCCTTGAAAGCTACTGGTGCCCTGCACCTCAAGAGTTCAAATCTCTTCCCCGGCGTAACGGAAATATTTTCAGCTTCTTTTTTGATCTCCCTGCTCTTTCCCCCTGGCTGTACCGGAGGACCCTTCCCGGCGCACATCCCTGCCCGGTAACCGAAGAAGCGTATCCATCACTGTTTTTATGTGGAGGGAAATCCCATTCTCTAAAGATAGAGGAAGACCCCATGTGTGTTGCAGTCCCCGCAGAAGTACTGGAGATACGGGATGGAAATATCGGGCTGGTCGATTACGGCGAGCTTAAGCAGGAGGTCCGGCTCGATCTTGTCGATGTGAAGATCGGTGAATTCGTCCTCGTCCATGTCGGCTTTGCGATCCAGCGCCTTTCCCGCGAGGAAGGTCTCGAGACCCGGGAGATCTTCCGGCAGGTATATGCCGCCATGGAGGAGTGATGCACGAGTACGGGATTGCGTACGACCTTTATGCTACCGCCCGCAAGGCAGCCCTCGAGAATCACGCGAGGGAAGTAAAAAAGATCAGCGTTGAAGTCGGCAGGATGGCAATGGTCAATCCCGAACAGGTCGTATTTTTGTTCGACACGATCAAAGAGGACGACCCTCTCTTCAACCGGTCGGTCCTCAGCTGCGAAGAAGTCGCACCGGAAACGCAGTGCATCTGCGGGTACCGGGGGGATGAAGTTTTTGTCTGCCCACGGTGCGGGGCGCTTCCGGACCTGGTCAGGGGCCGGGAGATCGTGGTCACGAACATAGAGATCGAAGTGGATGACTAAAACCATGAAAGTAACCATGATGCACGGAGCCGGTGGTGAAGTGATGGGAGAACTCCTCTCAACGCTCACGAAATTCCGGCACAACAATGCGGGGGGGATCGGCCTTGAGGCGATGGATGACGGCGCGGTTATCCCGTTCTGCGGCGAGAACCTTGTCTTCACGACCGATTCCCATATCGTCCGGCCCATCTTCTTCCCGGGCGGCGACATCGGCAGGATCTCGGTCTCCGGCACAGTCAACGACCTTGCCATGATGGGGGGGCGCCCTATTGCCCTTTCGTGCGGGATGATCATAGAAGAAGGATTTGAGACCGATGATCTCGCAAGGATCGTCTCTTCGATGGACGAAGCCCTGGGAGAGGCGGGTGCAAACCTCGTTACCGGCGACACCAAGGTGATGGAGCGCGGGGCGCTCGACGGCATCGCGATCAACACCGCGGGGATCGGGGTCGCCCGGACGGTCGTCCGGGACAACGGCCTTGTCCCCGGGGATGTCATCATCGTATCCGGGACACTCGGGGACCACGGGATCGCTATCATGGCGCACCGCGAGGGCTTCGATCTCGGCGAACAGATCCGTTCGGATGTCGCCCCGCTCTGGGGTATGGTTGAGCTTGCTCTCGGTGCCGGGACTATCCACGCGATGAAGGACCCGACCCGTGGTGGTTTTGCGAGCGCGATCAACGAGATGGCGAGAAAAAGCGGCGTGTGCGTCAGGATCCGGGAAGAAGACCTGCCTTTCAAAAAGAGCGTGAAGAGTGCCGCGGGCATGCTCGGGATCGACCCGCTCGAGGTGGCAAACGAGGGTAAGGCAGTCCTCGGGGTACCTGCAGACCAGGCTGAAGCCATCCTGTCGGCCCTCCGGTCCCATACGTACGGCCGGGACGCAGCCATCGTAGGGCGCGTGGTGCAGGGCGCCCACGTGATCATGGAGACAAAGATAGGCGGGGAACGGTATATCGAACCTCCGATGGGCGATCCGGTCCCCCGGGTCTGCTGATTTTTCTTTTCCACCGGTTGAAGGAAATTGAACGACTTTACGCCAGTCCTGCAATCATAAGCTAGTGGTTGCTTTCGATAAGGGTGGGCACGATCCGGAAGTCCCCTTTCGGCGCATGGATAACAAACCTTGCACCCTTCCCCGGTACGCCGTCTTCCCGTATGGTTAGCCCGGTAATTGCAAGGATCTCCCGGCTCAGAAATAGGCCGAAACCGGTATTCTTGAAATATTCTCTCCGGAAAATCTTCTCCTTACCCTCCACCGGGATTCCGACCCCGTCATCCTCGATGAGAAGGTCGACGCCGTCATCGCTCTCGTGGTCGGTGATCAGGATCTTCGTTGCTTTCTCCGAATGCCGGATCGAGTTCTCGATAAGATTATAAAAGACTTTTTCAAGGAGGGGATCGGCATAAATCTCGATAGGCCTGATGTTCATCGCGACCTGGACGTGATGCAGGTCAATCGTGGCCATTGAGAGGGAAATGGTCTGTGCAATATTATGCCACTCGGGAGAGTGGACCCCGATATTCTGGTAATCACGGGTGAAGAGGATCTGTGTCTTGATCGCCTCTGCCGCCTGTTCTTCCTTCGCGATGAAGTTCAGGACCTTTGGATCGGTTACCGCCTCGCGCGAGAGCTGGATATACCCGAGAAGCGCGGTGAGCTGGTTGAGGACATCGTGCCGGGTGACGTTATTCAAGAGGTTTAGTTTTTTGTTCGCCTGCGAAAGCGCGTCCTGGGCGATGCGGTGATCGGTGATGTCGACCGCGGTACAGATGACCGCCGGGGATTCGGTCTCGATCGCGGATATGAGCATCCAGCGGGTATTTCCTCCAGCGTCCCGGATCCCCGCTTCTATATTCCCGACCCGCCGGAGGTCCCGGAGTTTTGCGAGGAACTGCTCCCGCTCGGTAACGTCGGGTACGATCTGGGTGAGGTTCTTCCCGATGAGATTTTCGCGCTTGTATCCCAGAATCTCAGCGAATTTCCGGTTTGCATCGGTGATCTCCAGGGTCGCCTTGGCAAAGCTGAAGGCCCCGGCCTGGGAATTGTAGTACGCCGCACAGTTCTTCTCACCCTCCTGGGAGTAGCACTGCGAGTACATCGAGAGGAGTATTCCGAGCGAGACGAAGATGTAGAACCAGACCGTGGCAAGGAAGTACAGGCGCGATTCCGGAAGGCCCATGACAAAGACGATGGCAAGATAGATCCAGCCGATTAGGACCGTGCTGTAAATGCCCCATTTCGGGCGAGAATATGCCACGAACACGATCGGGACAAGGTAGAAATAGGGAAATACGTCGTATATGCCGTTCCTGAGACTGATATAGGTAACGGCGACAGCCGCTGCAAGGCTGACGAGCGTGCAGAGGTCGAAGATCCATCGCTTCTCCGATGAGAACGGTCGCATTCCTCCCTCACGGCACCTCGCGAATCCCATAGTAGAAGAAATGCGATCCTCCCTGATAAAGGTATATAATCCAAGAATTTCCCGTAATTACCGGACCGGGAGGAAAGACGGGTCGTTCCCTCCCCCGAAAATGCCTATTCCCTGATATAGTTCATGAGCAGCCCGAGAGCCTCGGTCTCCCGGGGCCCGCCGCATTTCCGGACAATGACGGAGTGGTAGTCTATGAGCCTGAGCAGTTCGGGGTCCCGGGTCAGGACATACCGCGTTGCATGAACGGTCGCATCGATGATGCTGTTGAACCCCCGGTTGACCGGGCGGATGCGGGACTGTATCTCGCACTCTTTTTCCACCCGGAGCCCGACCCGGGTCGCCGTCTTTGTGGTCCCCGTGATCTTTGCGGAAAAAGCGATCCAGGCTTCGGCAGGGACAAGCCGCTGCATAGTTATCCCGTTCACCACCTCTTCCGCGAACAGCTCCGGGCCCGGGTCCTCAAACGCGGTCATGACATACAGGACCGGGTCGAAGACAAGGTTTGCGACCACCCACCCGTCTCTCCGGATATTTTCAGCCGTATGGCTCCCGGGATAGAGGGTAAGGGCGTACGTGCCCTTCCTGAACCGGATTCCCATGGGGGCCGCGTTCAGCGCCGTAGTAGCGATAACCTCATTGATCCCATCGTTCAGGATTCCCACGACCATCCCTCCCCAAGTGCAATAAAAATGGCAGCGATCGTGATGTCGGCAATCGAGCCCGGGTTTATCCCCCGTGTGATCAGGTCCGCATCGAGATCTTCGAGCCGCCGCTTTCCTTCGAGGACCAGAAACGCTTCCTGCATTGTCTGCCTCGCGACTTCGGCCCCGTGCTTCTTTACGATGAACGTATCCGGTTCCGATGCCAGGAGCGAGAGGAACATCTGCACGATCGCATCCCTGCCCGGCCCCAGCCGGATAAGAAGATCAGCCCCGCGCCGGGTGAGGGGAAAGCCCATGACCCATTCCCGGGCAACCATATCCCGTTCTGCGGAATGCTGCATCACATCGAGGAGGCTCATGTCCCGGTCCCGGATCTGCCGGAGAGCACCGGGATCGTTGACATCGAGCTCATCGGAGGGGAGGACCCGGACACCGGTCATTGCAAACGCCTTGTAAAACGCGACCGCATCCGTTGAATCGGTCTTCCCTATCGCCTCCATGGCATGCGGGATATCCCCGCCATATACCAGGGGTATGAGGAGGATGAAGGCCCCGAAATGCGTATTCCCGCCCTTATGGCAGTTGGTGTCCCGTACCGCATGGCCGATGATCTCCCCGATCCTCCCCTTACCGCGTTCAGCCTCTTCGAGTGCAGCGCGTACAAAAATAGTGGAAGCAAGGAAGTGTTCGAGCCGGGTATCGGAATAGTCGTGGCACCGGTCCACATTTCCCGGCTTGGGATATGCGGTCACCTCAAGCATCATCGCCAGCTGGGCACGATCAGCTGCACTCATCCGAAGGCACATCATGAAAAACCCTGCACATCATCGTTTCAGAGAGATCGCGTTTCAGGCGCATATACTCTTTCCGGGAGAGGCCGATCTGTTTTAAGGTGAGGTCCCGGAACATGCAGGGAGAGGAGGTCTTGCAGCACCAGCTGAGGCTGCCAAAACAGGTCTGTGTCCCGCCTTCGAGCGGGGTACCACGCACGGATTCGATCTTCGCCCGTATGTAGGCTTCCTTTTCGATGCCAAGCCGGGAAAGTGTCGGGATCAGGGGACACTCCTTTACCGGCATGCAGCAGAAGGTGAGCGACCGTACATCGCCCCCGCGGCAGAGCTGCTTGGGCGCATTATACCACCCTTCCGTGTCGGCATATTCGGCAATGGCCTCGTCAAGGGCGGCGAGCGTCGCCGGGTCGGACCTGCGGGCAACGGATACGAGGTCTGCGCCGTGGGAGAACATCTCCTTCATCCGGTCGAAGCTGGTGATGGAGTTGTTTGCTATGATGAGCAGGGGGCAGGCATTCCGGATCTGCCTCAGTTTTGCAGAGCCGTAGTCCATGAGGTCGATATGGAGGATATCCGCGCCGGCCGCCCAGAGCTTCCGGGCCAGTTTCCGGTCGTCACCGGCAACCCCGGCCCGGATCTTCACCGAAACGGTCACGCCGCAGTGCTTGAGCGCCTTTACGGCCTCCACGAGAGGGCCCTGGTTCTGGAGGTAATATTCCCCGCACCCGGCTGCGATCATCTCCGCCTGCCGGCAGTGTGCATCGATCTCGTAGACTACGGAATCGCCGATGGCTTGCGCGACGGTAACAAAAGCGGAAGGGGTGCCCGCCCGGATGTTGATTCCCGGAACGACCGTGCTTCCCGACAGGAGTTCCACCTGCTTTTTAATTTCTGCGACGGGGTCGTCGAAGACAAACTCTTTCCGTTCTCCGGCAGCGCTGATCGACCGGGACGCCTCAATGGCAGGCGGGTCGACCGAATAACCCCCGATAAATGCCATCCCGGTATGGTCCGCCCGTTCGAGCACGTAGTGCGCATCGACGATCCCGGACATAGATGCAATTGCTATCGGTGTCTTTACCACCCGGTTATTGACGACAAGGCCGTACCGGTCAAATGCATTTTTCATGGGCTCATATCCATTTCTTCTTAGTAATCCAAATTAGTTTTCACTATTAAAGCGAGCTGAGCACGTACCCGTCTTTCGACCGGGACAGCGGGACACCGGTCCTTGCATCCTCTATCGTGATGCCCCGGTTTTCCTTGTAATGGCTGACAACGGTTGCCCACGGGATGAGAAAGGCCTCGTTCGCTTTGCCCGGGCCGGACCGGAATTCCAGCGCGAGGTACCCGGCCCGGCCGGTCTTTGCGAGGAAATCGCTGATCGCGTCCACCTGGTGCACGTTGTTCCGGTCGGTATGGAAGTGCTGGGAAAAGTAGAGCTTCTTGTCCAGGATCGATTTGCATTCGATGGACAGGTAATAGGAGGGGTTGAGCGAATCCACGAGCACGTCGACGTACTGGCTGGTAAACTTATGCTGTTTCAGCCGGTATGCAAAACCCTGGATATGGTGCGTCCGGAAGAACCGGTTGAGGCAGTGGACGATCTCGCGTTCAAAGTCGCTCATTGGATCAACGGTTGGTCTCCATCAGGCAAAAACCCCTGTGGTAAGAATTTTTAAGATTCCCGGTAATACTATTTGTTATATGGGCAAGAAGGGAATGCTACTCGTGGGGCACGGAAGCACGATGCCTTACAACAAAGACCTCGTTGAGAAGACTGCGGCCATGATCCGGGCGCAGAACACGGATTTTATCGTGAAATGCGGGTTCATGAATATGAACGCGCCGACCATAAAGGAGTCGCTGGATGCGTTCCGGCACGAGAAGATCGATGCCCTTGTCGTCGTTCCCCTCTTCCTTGCAAAAGGGGTCCATATCGAGAAAGACATTCCCGGGGAGATCGGGCTTCCCGAAGGCATCAGGAAGGGGAATTTTGTCCTGAACGGCACAACGGTCCCCCTTGTCTATGCCGAGCCGATCGGCAGCGACCCGCTCCTTGCCGATCTCATGCTCAAGAACGCCACCAAAGCCCTCTCCCTCATCTGATTTTTTTACCATGCGGATCCTGGTACTGGACACTATCCACGGCGGAAGGGAGATCGGTGAAGCCTTCGCCGCGGAAGGCCATACCGTGGATGTAGTGGACGTGTACCGGGGAACGACGCCCGCGGAAGAGAAGCTCGCAGCGCGCAGGAACTACGATCTCATCGTCGCCCCGGTCCACCTGGACCCCGGTCATCCACTCCTCGGTGATGGGAGCACCCCGGTCATCTCCCATCACGAAGCAGTGAGGCAGCTCCTGCTGAACCGGACGCCGTTTCCTATGATCGAGATCACCGGAGCGCGCGGGAAGACGACGACCGCCCATGCCCTTGCAAGCCTCCTCCCCGGAAAGGGGGTCCTGCACACCTCCACCGGTACGTACCGGTTCCCCGGCAGGGAGTTGATCACGAAACAGAGCATCACACCGGCGTCCGTCCTTTCCGCTGCCCGGTACGCCCGGGAGATGGACGGCTGGCTCATCGCCGAGGTGTCGCTGGGGGTCACCGGGGTTGGCGACCTCGCGATCGTCACCTCGGAAGAGGACTACTCCTTTGCCGGGGGGAAAAAATCGGCCATCGCGACGAAACTGGCCTCGGCGGGGCACGCGAAAAAGGTGCTCGTGGCCGAGAATATTGCTTTGGACCATCCCGAGGTAATCCACGTGGAGGATGCCATACGGTGCGAAGAGATGCACTGCACAGTCGCGCTCGGGGGAATGACATTCCCGCTGACAAACCCCCTTTTCGTGATCCCGCCCTATCGGTCCGCCCTCTCGCTTGCGGCCACCGCAGCGATGATCCTCCATGTCAACCCGACGCCCCTGAACACCTTCACGGCGCTGCCGGGCAGAATGTCCGTCCAGCACGAAGGAGAGGTGATCATCGTCGATAATTCGAACAGCGGCACCAGCATCGCGACTACGCTCTGCGCTGCCCGGTACGCACGGTACTGCGCGGGGACCAATGACCTTACGCTCGTGATCGGCCAGGCGGCGGGCGATGGGGCGGTATGTGAAGGTTTTTCCGATGAGCAGGTCCAGTACGCCATAGACCATATCCACCCGGTCCGCGTTATCCGGGTCGGGACAGCGGCTGCAGGCCGCGGGCCGCCGGCAGGGGCGCCGGGGCAATTGGATCCAGCCGATGACGTGTGCGAGACCCTCGAAGAAGGCCGGAGCCGTGCAGTCCGGTCGGCGAAGAGAGGATCCATCGTCCTCGCGGTCAAGTCGTGGAGATGAAGAACATGAAGTACATGCACCCCCGGCCCAGTTCCATTGTCGCCGCCCTGTACACCGCGCGGGACCTCGGCGTCAGTGTTGCCATCCTCCACGGGCCGTCCGGCTGCTCCTTCAAGCACGCACGCCTCCTCGAGGAGGACGGCATGCGGGTGCTCACGACCTCGCTTGCGGACAACGAGTTCATCTTTGGCGGCCAGAAACCGCTCGAGGACGTGCTCCGGTACGCGGAGGAGACCTTCTCCCCCGATCGCATCGCGGTTGTCGGAACCTGCGTCTCGATGATCATCGGAGAGGATCTCCAGTCTGCAATCCTCGGTGCCGGGATCACGACCCCGGTCATCGCGGTGGACATCCATGCGGGGTATCTCGAAAATGTGTCAGGTGTCATATCCACGCTCGAGGCGGCCGAGGCCGCGGGCTGGATATCGCGGGAGGAGCTCGCCCGGCAGCGCTTCCTGATGGACAAGGCAAACGAGGTCGAGCACGCCCGCGGGGCGGCCTCCCTCCCCTACATCGAGGCGTCGAGAGGCGACCTCAAGCACCTTGCCGCAAAAGAGCTCCTGGAATGTGCCCGGGCCGGAAAGCGGGGCGTGGCCATCCTGAACGCGAAGAAGGAGACCGCGTACATGTTCGCCGACGCGCTTATCGCCCTCCACGACGCCTGCCCGGGTGCGGATATCGCCTACATCGCAAACCTCGAAGAGCGGGGCCTGCCCAAGACCCGGGAGGATGCACGGCGGATCCTGCGGGGGATGGCGGATCGCGGGCTCGCACCGGAGCTGCTCGGTGCGCTTGATGAATACGGCGCAAACGGGGAGGCGCTCGGCAGGAGGATCGCAGAGATACGCCCCTCGTTTGCCCTTATCGCCGGTGTGCCCCACGCGATTCCCCCTGAGTATACCGCCGGGGTCGAATGCTTCTCCATCACCAACGGCCCGCGCCAGGTAGCCCCGCTCCGGACCATCGGCCACCGGCACGTAATGGTCGAGATCGACCTCCACCCGAAGACCCTCGGCGTGCGGGATATCGTCGGGAGCGAGTTCGGGGCCGTTCTCCGGAGCCTCGCATGAGACAGATCCTCATCACCGGCGACCGGTCCGGGAGCGGGAAGACGAGTATCACGCTCGCGCTCGCTGCCCGGCTCTCGAAAGAATGCACGGTCCAGACCTTTAAGGTCGGGATGGACTATATCGATCCCTCGTACCTTTCGGCTGTCTCCGGAAGGCCGTGCCGGAACCTCGACAGCTTCGCTATGAGCCCGGAGGAGATCCGGGATGTTTTCAGCCATGGCTGCCGGGGGGCCGATATCGCCCTTGTCGAAGGCGTCCGGGGACTGTATGAAGGAGCTGATGCCCTCACGGATACCGGGAGCACGGCGGCGATCGCAAAGGCGCTCCGGATCCCGGTTGTCCTGGTCGTCTCGGCGCAGAGTATTACCCGGAGCGCTGCGGCGCTCGTAAAAGGGTTCCAGGCGTTCGACCCGGAGGTAAATATCGCCGGTGTCATCCTCAATAACGTGAAAGGCGGCTCCCACCGGGAGAAGGCGCAGACCGCAATCGAGACCTGTTGCGGGATACCGGTGATCGGGGCCGTCCCCCGGACCGAGGAAATGCAGCTCGCGATGAGGCACCTCGGCCTCGTCCCGTACCGCGAGGGCTCGGGCCGGGGCGACTTCGATGCCAGGATCGCGGCGATCACTTCGATAATCGGTGGGTACGTAGAGCTGGAAAGGTTCAAGGCCCTTATGGGTGAGGCCCGAATCCATCCTCCCGGCCCCTCCCGTTTCGCTCCCCGGCCCGGCAGCAGGGAAGTGGAGGAGATCCGGATCGGGGTTGCCCTCGATGAGGCGTTTAACTTTTATTACGCGGACCTCTTCGACATTCTCCCGGCACTCGGTGCCACGCCCATACCGTTCAGCCCCGTCCATGACCGGCTCCCGGATGCAGAAGGATACATCATCGGAGGAGGGTATCCCGAGCTCTTTGCACCGGAGCTCGAGGCAAATGATCCAATGCGGGAAGCGATCCGGGAGCGATCCGCCGGTGGAGTACCGGTGTATGCCGAGTGCGGCGGCCTCATGTACCTGACCGATACGATGACGCTCCGGAAGGGCTGGAAGGACCTCGAACGGGACGAGTCCTATGGGATGTGCGGTGTTTTTCCGGGAAAGACGCTCATGCCTGCCCACCGGGTCGTGAGCTATGTCGAGGGGACGAGCCTTCCCGGCTCGCCGTTCGGGGAGGAGGCCTTCCGGGGGCACGAGTTCCATTACTCCGAGGTCAGCCTTGGGCCCGGCACGCGTTTTGCCTACCGTCTCACCCGCGGGAGGGGGATCAGCGGGGGGCAGGATGGCGCCCTTGTCAGGAACACCCTGGGGAGCTACACCCATCTCCATCCCGTCGCAAGCCTCGGGATGTTTTGCAATTTCGTCGCGTGCTGCCGGAAGGCATCCCGGTAACCACGGCGGGAAACCGGGATCCTGCCGGGCGGCAGGAGCGCCGGCATGAGGCCGTCATAAATGAAAAAATACTATAACCTCCAAGCCACATCAGATTCTTATGATAATCTACATTGACGGGAAATACCTTCCCGACAGCCAGGCCCGGATCTCGGTCTTCGATCACGGGTTCCTGTACGGCGACGGGGTGTTCGAGGGCATCCGGGCGTACAACGGAAGGATCTTCCGGTTGAAGGAGCATCTCGACCGGCTGTTCGACTCCGCAAAAACCATCGACCTCAATCCCCCTATCACCAAGGAAGAGCTCACCGCGGTCATCTGCGAGGTGCTGAAGAAGAACAACCTCACCAACGCCTACATCCGGCCGATCATCAGCCGCGGCGTCGGAGACCTCGGACTCGACCCCCGCAAGTGCCCGAAACCGTCCGTCATCGTCATCGCTACCAGCTGGGGTGCGATGTACGGCGACCTGTACGAGAAAGGGCTCCGCGCAGTCACCGTCTCGGTGAGGCGCAACCCTGCCGAAGCCCTCCCCCCCAATGTCAAGAGCTTGAACTACCTCAACAATATCCTCGCCAAGATCGAGGCGAACTACAAGGGTGGTGACGAGGCGATCTTCTTCGACACGAACGGCTATATCTCGGAAGGCTCCGGTGATAACCTCTATATTGTCAAGAACGGTGAGATCATCACACCCCCCACCCTCAATAACCTCCGGGGGATCACCCGGCTCGTGGTCATCGAGACCGCAAAGTCGCTCGGAATCACGGTGAAGGAGCAGAACCTCGGATATTTCGATATCTACAGTGCCGACGAGATGATCTGTACGGGTACCGCCGCGGAAGTCGCCCCGATCACCTGGGTCGACGGGCGTACGATCGGGAGCGGAAAACCCGGCCCGGTAACGCGGCAGCTGATGGCGGCGTTCAAGACAGTGACGGAAACGGAAGGGTACCCGATAACCTGATTTTTTTTGGTTTTTCCCCTGCAGATTTTTTTCCTGTCGGATTACTTCTGTTTTTCCCGGGCTTGTAGAACAGAAGCCTGCGTGCTCTTTTCCGCCGATTCTGATGAAATTTGAAATCCCTGAAGAACGGGGCTCATTCGTGATAACCAGTCAGAAAACAGGGAATGCGACATTATCGCAATCGGGGGCTGCGTTAGCGGCGGGGAAAGAAATGTCGCAGAGCGAGGATTCTTTCACAGAAGGCTGATGGTCATCAGGCCGGAGGCATGAGAAGACCATCAGGTCTTCGAAAATTTCCGTGGAATTCTTCGAGCGGAGTTCGACTGGTTCAGAACCAGGAGAATGTGAAGACCTCATCAGGGTTCTTCTAAGCCCCGGGAGCGTCAAAGATACATAAGAATTTTCACAGAAGAGATTTTTATACGACACGGACGCCGCTCATCAGAACCGGAAAACCTGACAGCGCCAGTCACAGTTATTCAAGAAGGACGATCTCCGGGTAGAACATACGGAGAAGGTGTTCTATGTGGACGAACGCTTTCTGGTGGTCGATATAGACCCGGAACGACTCCCCGCCCGCGGTCTTGAAGAGGAGGAAACCGGCAAGGATCTTCGGCCGTTTCATCTCGATGGAGGTGATATCCCGCCTTCTGACCTCGAAGACTGAACGCCCCTCGAGTTCGCCGATGGAGAACGGGCGGGTGTCCACGGTCATCCCGAAGAGCTCATCAAGGATGAAGGTCCCGAACTGGACCCCGCCGGTCTTGGTCGGGTCGAGCTCCGGATTGTGGATAATGAAGAGCCGCTGGTCGGTAGCATAGACCCCGTATCCCCCGGGGGCCGAGCCGATCGCACCCGCGATGGCGCCAGCGGTCCCTTCTCTGCCCGGCTTGACCGTGATGCTCGAGATCCCGCCGATGTACCGCTCTTCGAACAGGTCGTCGTCCGCGTATTTCGGTTCGGGAGTCTCGCTCACGAGGATCGACTGGATTGCAGCGACCAGGGTGCCCTTCGGGTCGTAGATCCCGGTACCCTTCCCCCAGAGGAGCATCGGGCGCCCGCCGATTGTCACCGATTCCATGTCCCCGATGAAGGTGTCTCCTTCCCGGCTGATCGCGGGCATAGCGGCGGGGATGTCGGTGTCGGGAGGCATCACGATGTAATCGATCAGCATCGGCCGAGGTTCGCCGTAAAACGGGAGGGAATAGGCACCGTCTCCCCTGCCAATCATGGCGTCCGCTGCGATCCCGGTGAGCCGGGCGATGGCCTGGTTCCACGCGATGACTTTCCCGTCCCGGTCGATCGCGAGGATGGGGTACTGGATAGGCTCGATGGCGGTCCGGAGGTCGGCCCAGGGATTCTGGGAATCGCCAGCCGCAAGTGGGGAGACTGTTCCGGCACCATGGGCTGCAACGGTTACCGGGCCGGCGGCCGCCTGGGGCCGCACGGGTTTGTCCGGCCGATAGTTCCCGATAACGTCGAATCCCTGGATTTCGTCGATCCATGCGAGCTCCCCGCTCTCCTCCGACTGGGTCCAGTCCTTGAGGATCTCCGGCGAGAAGAGCATCATCAGCTGCTCGATATGAGAAAATGCCTTCTGGTGATCGATATAGATCCGGAACGATTCGCCGTTTCTGGTCTGGAAGACGAGATAACCGGCGAGGAGCCGGGGCTTCTTCATCTCGATGCTGACCAGGTCGTTCTTCCAGACGGCAAAGATCTTCGCCTGCTCGAGGTCCCGGATCGAGCGCGACCGGATGTCGACATTCGTCCCGAACAGTTCGTCAAAGAGGAACGACCCGAACTGGACACCGTTGTTCCTGCTGGCATCGAGTTCCGGGTTGTGGATAATGAAGAGCCGCTGGTCGGTCGCGTAGACCCCGTATCCCCCGGATGCAGACCCGATCGCACCGGCGATAGCACCCGCGAGTCCCTTCCCGGTGACCTTCAGGATGACGCTCGAGACCCCGCCGAGATAATGTTCCTCCTCGAGAAGATTGTCGATGGTCCCGGCGGCATGGTGCTCGCTCGCGAGGATGGACTGGACTGCCCCGATGATCGTCCCGGACGCATCGCGGATCGCAGTGGCCCTCCCGACGATATGCATCGCCTTTCCCTTCAGGGTCACTTCATCGATGCCGCCGATGTAGGCATCGCCGTCCCGCTTTATCAGCGCCGGCAGGGGCTGGCCGGCATCGCCGGGGGACGGGATGATATAGTCCACGAGCATAGGCTGCCTGCGGCCGTATACCGGTTCTGCGTACGCCCGGTCCCCCTTCCCGAGCATCGATTCCGCTGCAACCCCGGTTACGTCGGCGATGGCATCATTCCACGCGATGATGGTACCGCTGGCATCGACCGCGAAGATGGGATACCGCACCTGGGCAACGGATTTTGCGATGCGTGCGAGCGATGCCCCGTTTTCAGCGGCTCCCGCGGTACCGACCCGGGCAGTCTCCCCGCCGGGACCTGCCGGAAGCGGTGCTTTTCCGGGCCCTGCAGAGCCCGGTACCGTCTCCTTTACCTCTCCCAGCGTTACCATCCCGGTAAGATCCCGGCCATGGGCAATATATTCTCCCGGGGCGCCGCCGTCATCGAAAAAAGCGGTCAGCCCCCATTGCAGTCTCTTCTTCTTCCCGTCGCGGAGGATGGTCTGGCACTCAACGTACACCGCCGGGTGTTCCGGGGAGAGGGCGGCGACGAGCTTTTTCACCTCTGCCTGGTCCGGTTCGGGGATGTGCGCAAAAAATGGTTCGCTGCCCAGTTCTGAAGTCCAGGCGTCGTTTGTCACCGTGATCGAGCCGTCGGGAAGGATGCTCGCGAGAAGTTCCTGCCCGCTATGGGTAAAGATACCGAACCGGGAAATGTTCTCCGGGACCGGGGTGCCATTCTCATCGTGCCGTCGGTGGCTCTTGAGGAACTCGACCAGCTTCGGGATGTCCTCCAGGAACGCCGCACCTTTCTGGATATAGAAGTTCCCGCCGTTGTTGAGCGTCTCGATCGCGACGCTGGCGATGTGCCGGCCGGTGAAGATGACGAACAGTGCGGGGATGCCCCGGGAGCGGATCTCCTTTAAGAGCCCGATCCCGTCCATCTCCGGCATGTAATAGTCTGAAAGGACCGCATCGTAGTGCCGGGTCTCCATCAGGCTGAGGGCCTCGGTCGCGGAGGTGCTCGTGTCGACAATGAACCCCGGTTCGCGGCGCAGGAGTTCTTTCAGGAGGATGAGGATCTGGGGATCGTCATCTACGCAGAGGAGTGATAACGATGCTGATCCCGATGCTTCTGCCGCCATACTGATATCCATGCTTTCCCTTGAATCGGCCGGTGGCGTGTCTGCACCACGGGTCCGGGAGGCGATCCTCCCGCAAATCTGACTGCACGCCGTCAACAGGTATTTTTCCGCTGTATTATTTATATGTTTCGATACTTTGTCCTGAGTGAACGAAACGGTTTTCAAACTTTTTGTCGGAAAAAAATTCCCGAACGCAGGAATTCATTGTTCCGGCATGCTATAAAAAAATTTCCTCATCGGTTCCGGCACTTTGCCGTTCCATAATCTATTTATTACGGCGGGTAAGATTAGATAAGACAACAGCGCTGCTATAGTGTAGTCCGGCCAATCATGCGGGCCTTTCACGCCCGCGACTGGGGTTCGAATCCCCATAGCAGCATTTTTCTTTTGACGGCCGGGACATTTTGAAAAGTTCTGACTTTATATTTACAATAAAGCGGTTAACCATTGGAGATCGCAGCGACAATTCAATGAATAAAAAATCCGGAATGCATTTTTTAAAAAGCCAACATCACATTCCCGGAAACCTCTGGTTGTCCTGCAAGCACCCCTAAATTAATTATCCCCGGCTTCAATTTACCGGATTGCGAACGGACCAGGGCCCGATATTATCTGCTATGGTGGGTTGTCCGGAATATTGACAGATTGAACTCTTTCCTGGCAGGGTATCACGGGCCGGTCACTCTTCAGGATGTCTATTCAATTGAAAAACGGGAGATAACCTTATGACAAACGACAGTAAGAGCCCGGAGATGGGCAAAGGAGCCGGCCAGGCTGCCGGAAGGGGAATATCAATCCGGGACTGGTGGCCGAACCAGCTGAACCTTAAGATCCTGCACCAGCACTGCTCCCTGTCCAACCCGATGGACAAGGACTTCAGTTACGCCAAAGAGTTCAACAGTCTTGACCTTGCGGCCGTGAAGGCGGACCTGCGGGCAGCGATGACTGAGTCAAAGGACTGGTGGCCGGCGGACTTCGGCCACTACGGCCCCCTCTTTATTCGCATGGCATGGCATTCTGCCGGCACGTACCGCACCGGTGACGGCCGCGGGGGGGCCGGTGCCGGCCAGCAGCGCTTTCCTCCTCTCAGCAGCTGGCCCGATAACGTGAACCTCGACAAGGCCCGCCGGCTGCTCTGGCCGATCAAGCAGAAGTACGGCAGGAAGATCTCCTGGGGAGACCTGATGATCCTTGCCGGCAACGTGGCCCTGGAATCGATGGGGTTCAGGACGTTCGGTTACGGTGGCGGGCGCGAGGATGTCTGGGAGCCCGAAGAAGACGTGTACTGGGGATCCGAGAGCAAGTGGCTGGACGACAAACGCTACTCCGGTGATCGGAACCTCGAAAACCCGCTCGCTGCAGTGCAGATGGGCCTGATCTACGTCAACCCGGAAGGCCCGAACGGCAAACCCGATCCACTGGCAGCGGCAAAAGATATCCGCGAGACCTTCGCCCGCATGGCCATGAACGACGAGGAGACCGTTGCGCTCATCGCCGGCGGGCACTCCTTCGGCAAGACCCACGGCGCCGGCCCGGCAACCCATGTCGGGCCCGACCCCGAGGCGGCCCCGATCGAACAACAGGGTCTTGGCTGGAAAAGCACCTTCGGCACCGGCAAGGGTGGCGATGCGATCGGCAGCGGCCTCGAGGTCACCTGGACAAATACGCCGACAACGTGGAGCAACAACTTCTTCCGGGTCCTTTTCGAGAACGAGTGGGAGCTGACAAAGAGCCCGGCCGGGGCGTATCAGTGGAAACCGAAGGGCGAGCCGGTCACCGGCACGGTGCCGGAGGCCCACGATACGACAAAGCGCCGCCCGCCGGGAATGCTGACTACGGACCTTTCCCTGCGGTTCGATCCCGCCTATGAGAAGATCTCGCGGCAGTTCTACGAGCACCCGGACCAGCTAGCCGACGCATTCGCCCGGGCATGGTTCAAGCTGACACACCGCGACATGGGCCCGCGGGCGCGGTATCTCGGCCCGGAGGTCCCCGAAGAAGAGCTCATCTGGCAGGACCCCGTCCCTGCTGTCGACCATAAACTCGTTGATGCAAAGGACATCACCGGGCTCAAAAAGAAGATCCTGGCTTCGGGGCTTTCCATATCCGCACTGGTCTCGACCGCATGGGCGTCGGCGTCCACCTTCCGCGGCTCCGACAAGCGCGGTGGTGCGAACGGTGCCCGTATCCGCCTTGCGCCGCAAAAGGACTGGGAGGTCAACGAGCCGGCCCGTCTTGCAATGGTTCTCAAAACACTGGAGAGAATCCGGGGAGAATTCAACAAGGCGCAGAAAGGCGGAAAGAAGATCTCGCTCGCCGACCTGATCGTGCTCGCCGGTTGTGCCGGCGTCGAGCAGGCCGCGAAGAATGCCGGGCTAACCGTGAAGGTCCCCTTCACGCCGGGACGCACGGACGCATCGCAGGAACAGACTGACGCCGCTTCATTCGCCGTGCTCGAACCGAAGGCGGACGGTTTCCGCAACTACCAGAAGACCCGCTCTGCCGCTTCGGCCGAGGAACTGCTGGTAGACAAGGCACAGCTGCTCAGGCTGACCGCGCCCGAGATGACGGTACTGGTCGGCGGTCTCCGTGTGCTGGGCGTCAACTTCGGCCAGACAAAACACGGTGTCTTCACGAAGAACGAAGAGGCGCTCACGAACGACTTCTTTGTAAACCTGCTCGACATGGGTACGGAATGGAAGCAGGTCGTGAAAGAGACGGATGTTTTCGAAGGCCGGGATCGCAAAACGGGAGAACTGAAGTGGACCGGTACCCGTGTCGATCTCATTTTCGGTTCGAATGCCCAGCTCCGTGCACTGGCCGAAGTGTACGCGAGCGCGGACGCGAAGGAGAAATTCCTCCATGATTTCGTATCCGCCTGGACTAAGGTGATGAATAGCGATCGTTTCGACCTTGCACGGGCAAAAGCATCAACATTTTTTGGTAAAGAACCCTGACAACGTATAAGGAACCCGGACTGTGTGGCAGGAAGATGGCTGAAGTTGTGAACAACAGAGCTGATGGGCCGCCACGGATCATCTCGTGGAATATTACTCTGCGGTGTCCGCTGAAGTGCACTCATTGTTACGTTGCGGCGGGCAGGGATGAAACGACAGGCGTTCTCACCACGGACGAGGCGCTGGGGGTTATCGACCAGATACGGGCAGTGGGAAGACCGGTCGTCGTGCTCTCCGGTGGAGAGCCTCTGATGCGGGACGACCTCTGCAGGATTGCCCGGTACGGAACGGAGGAGGGCCTCCGGATAGTGATGGGCACGAGCGGGTATCTCCTTGACCGGCCCATGGCCTTCCGTCTCCGGGAAGCGGGGATCCGTGCGGCTGCCATCAGTATCGACTCCGTCGATCCGTCCGTCCATGACTCGTTCCGGGGTGTCAGGGGTGCGTGGGAGAAGGCGGTGCAGGCAATCCGGAACTGCCGCGATGAAGGAATCGGCGTCCAGATCAACATGACCGTGATGCGGCCATCGGCCGGGGACGTGGAATCCGTGGTGGAGTTCGGGAAGGATCTGGGGGTGAAGGATTACCAGGTTTTCTTCCCCGTGCAGACCGGGCGTGCGAAAGATGCAGGCCCGTCGGATCCCCGGATGCAGGAGGAGGTCATCCGGCAGCTGCTCCTGAAGTACCGCGATACCGGCGTGAACCTCCGCCCCACCTGTGCCCCGCAGTTCCGCAGGATCGCACGGGAAGCCGGGATCGAAAACCCGGCCTGGGGCCGCGGCTGCATCGCCGGTATCCGCTACTGCCGGATTTATGCGAACGGCGATGTCACGCCCTGCCCGTATCTGCCGGTCAGCGCCGGGAATGTTCGTACAACCTCGTTCGGGGAGATCTGGTTCCGGTCACCGGTATTTGCGGCCCTTCGTGACCCGGACCTCCTGACCGGGAAATGCGGGAGGTGTGGATACCAGGGCATATGCGGCGGCTGCCGGGCCCGGGCATACCGGGGAACGGAAGCGTTCTCCCACCGCTGGTGCGACGGGCTGGAGCAGCCCCGGGCGATTGCAGGCGAACTCTGCACCGAGGACCCGTGGTGCCCGTACGAACCGGGAGGCAGTTCATGAGCCACAGACCGACAACCGACCCCCTCGATCTCCGCATCCTCGATGCGCTCCAGCAGGATATCCCGCTCGTCACCCGGCCATGGGAAGCGGTTGCAGCCCGGCTCGGAATTCCGGAATCCGTGCTCCTGGAACGGCTGACGCGGCTGTCCCGCGAAGGGATTGTCCGGGGCATCTCGCCCGTTATCGAGTCGCGGCCGCTGGGTATCACTGCCGCAACGCTCGTTGCGCTTCCCGTGCCGGACGGAAGAATCCGTGAGGTTGCCGGAATTATCAGCAGGTACCCGGAGGTCTCGCACAATTTCCGGCGCGATCACCGGTATACTCTCTGGTTCACGCTCTCGGCTAAAGACGAACCGACGCTTCAGAATCTCCTGCAGGAGATCCTTGAGGAGACTGGCTTCTCGCGGGACGATATCCTGGACCTGCCGACCGTGCAGAAGATCAAGATCAATGTACGGTTTCCCCTTGCAGGAGACCGGATCAGGGGTCAGCATGGACAGGCATGATTGGGAAATCCTAGCCGCCCTCGAAGACGGGCTCCCGCCCGTTCCCGAGCCCTTTGACGGGATCGGGAAACGGCTTGGCATAAGTGGAGGGGAGGTCCTCAAACGGATCCGGAACATGCAGGAAACCGGCATTATCCGCCGGTTCCGGGTCCGCATCAACCAGCGGAAGCTGGGTATTACCGCCAATGCCCTTGTCGCATGGGACTGCAACGGGAGGCCGGCCGTGGAAACCGGGGCCCTTCTGGCATCGTTCCCCTGCGTCACCCACTGTTACGAGCGGAGACCCGTGCCGGGGCGGTGGCACTATTCCCTGTATACCGTCCATCACGGGTATTCCCGGACAGAGGTGGATGACGAGGTCCGGCGGATTGCCGTGCAGGCCGGCCTGTCAAGGTACCTCGTCCTCTTCAGCACCGAGGAGTTCAAGCGCGTCCCGAATGTCCGCATCCGGGAGAACGGGAGGGAGTCATGAACCGGATCACGCAGTGCCTCCATGGCAGGGGAACGGTAAGTGCCGTCATGAAGCACCGTCACGGGAACGGTGCCGTACCAGGCCGGTACCTTGCATTTGCCGGTATGCGCAGCCCCGTTGTCTTCTGGAACCTCACGGACCGGTGCAACCTCTCCTGCACCCACTGCTACAGCACCTCCGGGCCGGGAAGCCAGACCTCCGGCGAGCTGACCGCAGCGGAGGCCCGTGCGTTCATCGACGATCTCGCGGCGGCAAAGATCCCGCTCGTCATCTTCACGGGCGGCGAGCCGCTGCTCCATCCCGATATCTGGGAGCTTGCAGAATACTGCAGGGAAAAGGGGATCAGGACCGCGCTCAGCACCAACGGGACGCTCGTGAACGGTGAGGTTGCCGGAAAGATCAAACACAGCGGGATCGGGTATGCAGGCATCTCGCTCGATGGGGCGATCCCGGCAACCCATGACCGGTTCCGGAACAGCCCGGGAGCATTTGACCGGGCCGTTGCGGCCTTTGTCGGGTGCCGAAAAGCCGGGGTACGTACCGGGGTCCGGGTGACCTTAACGAAGGAGAACCAGGGGGAGCTTCCAGCCCTCGTAGACCTTGCCCGGGACCTCGGAGCCTCCCGTTTCTGCCTGTACTGGCTTGTGCCCTGCGGCCGGGGGAGCGATGGGTACGAACGGCTCCAGCTGGACGGGGAGGACGTCACCCGGGCGCTGACCCTCCTTTACCGGAAAGCAAAGGACATCCCGGCGGAGGAGATGGAGTTCCTCACGGTCGATGCTCCGCAGGACTGCATCCAGCTGCTGCAATCCATGGAACGCGACGGCTCGGCGGATCTTGAGGATGCCCGTGGGCTCCTTGCCTCTTTGCATGGCGGGTGCAGTGCCGGTGACCGGGTTGCGAATGTCGACCCCCGCGGGAACGTATACCCCTGCCAGTTTGCCCGGTCGCCGGATTTCCTGGTGGGCAACATCCGCGATCGCCCCTTCTCCGCACTCTGGAATGATGACGGAAATCCCGTGCTTGCACGGTTCCGGACAAAACCCCGCAAGCTCCAGGGAAAATGTCAGTCATGTTCCTATCTCCTGCTCTGTGGCGGGGGGTGCAGAGTGCGGGCATATGCCAGAACCGGGAATTTTTCCGGCGAAGATCCCTTTTGTTATCTGCCCTGGAAGACAGACCTCTGATGGTTTCGCGGTTCATATTAGGAAAGAACCACAATTACAGTGGTCAAGGGCTGGAGCGCATTCACCGTCTCCTTTGCGATACTCATTTCTACAGGACCGGTTGTTCCCGAACAAATCGGGAGATCACCAGGAGAAACTCGCCGCGCAAAAAATGCAATCACCTGACGAATGGATGTAAAAAAGGTGGCTGGTTCCCGGAAAAAAATTACATGCTCGTCCCGTTCAGCACCGGGACGGTTGGGGTCGGGGTTGCCGATGGCGTCGGGGCGGCTGCGGCCTTCAGGTCAACCTGGATCTCGTCAGTCCCCTTCGGGGCCGAGGTCTTCTTGGACGCGACCACGACACCGTTCTTGTACACCTCGACCAGGATCGGGTCGGCAGACCCGTCGTTCTTGGTGAAGGTTGCCACCACGATGCCGGTCAGAGTCGGGACCTGGTAGACATGGTCGCCAGAGTCGGTCACGTCCTTCTCGTATCCCGGTGTCCCGTACGATCCGGTGTACGACCCGCCGTAGCTCACATGGATCCAGACCCCTGTCTGGGGTACCGCTGCCGGCGGCGGTGTCGGCGCCTGGGTAGGTGCCGAAGAGGTCGTTACCGGGGGTGCGGTCGCAGTCGGGGCGGCGGTTGTCTGCACGGGCGTTGCAGCAGTTGTCGCCATCGTGGGAGTGGGGGTGACTTCAGGCGTTTCGCCTCCGCCGTTCTTCATGAGGAGGAACCCGCCGGCGATGATAGCAATGACCACGACCGCGATAACGGCATACAGGAGGAAACGTGGTTTTTTCACAGGGAACTGTCTCTCAGGGAACGACGGTGCCGCGGCCTCGGGCGGGAATGCGGGCGACCCTGCACCGGCGTTCGCCGCCACTCCCGGGGCTTCTTCGGCCGCTGCAGGCTGGGACGGGATGAGAATATTGGAGAAGAGGTCGAGGTTCTTCTTCGTGGGGTCCGTTTCAGCCGGAGCGGCAGGGGCCTGCGTGGCTTTGTCTGCGGCTGCTCCCGGCGGGACCGCGGTATCGTGCCGGGACGGGACGAGCGGGGCTGGCTGCGTCCGGGGTTTCGAGTCCTCGATCAGGGGCTCGATGGAGTGGATGACGTCCTCGATGGGACGTTCCTTCCCCGGGATCGGGGTGACGATGTTCGGGACCGGTACCGGCACCTGCTGTACGCCGGGTTCCTGCTGGGGTGCGGGTGTCGTGACCTGGTCAAGCGGGCCCGCCACCCGGGTGCCGCACCGGTTACAGAACGCGGAATCGGGCGGTACCCGGCTCCCGCACCGTGAACAGAAGGACCCCTGGGGAAGAGAAGTCGTCTCCTTGGGTTTCTGGGGGGCGGGGACGGTCTCGATGATCTTTTTCATGGGCCGGGCGACCTCGATCCGTTTCTTCCCCGTCAGGGATCCCAGGCCCGCCGGTTGCGCAACCGGGGGGGCCTGCGGGGCAGGAACGGGTTCGAAAGCGGGCGCACCCGTGTGGATGGGCAGGCCGGAGAAACTGCCCAGCCGCTCCCGCAGGACTTTCACCCACTCGTCGCACTCCCGCCTCCGCTCCCCGCCTGACTGCCGGGAGAAGGTGAGCACCATCTGCCGCGTGCTGCCCACCTCGGTCGCAACGGAGAAGGTGATGGTCGGGTCACGTATGGCGTTCTCCCCGGTGTCCATCGACATGACGGCCGCAAGGGGAAGGTACTGGGGAGGCATCAGTGTGTCCCTGCTGTTTACGAGAATAAGGCGTTCGTTTGTCAGGATCGCCTCGAAAGGAACGGACTTCACTACAATATTCTGCGCAGCCAGCAATACTGACTCGTCTCTGTTCAGCTCGGGGTGCCCCATAATACCACGTTCTTCATTATTACTCTCATCATTATCACCTGATAAGGATTTGTTGCACCTTAAACCTGCCGGGCGGGGGATCAGAGATATTCCCGGCCGCCCAGGTAGGTCCTGAGCGCATCGGGGACCCGCACGTTCCCGTCCTCTTCCTGGCAGTTCTCGAGGATCGCCCGCATGACGCGGGAGGTCGCGATCGCGGTGGAGTTGAGCGTGTGGACATGGTGCTTGGTCTCGAAGTCGTGCCCGTCCCGGACCCGGATGTTCAGCCGGACCGCCTGGTAGGAAGTGCAGTTCGAACAGGAGACGACCTCTTTGTACGCGTTCTCGCGGGGCATCCAGGCCTCGATATCGTATTTTTTCGCGGCCACGGTGCCGATGTCGCCGGTGCAGATGTTGACCACCCGGTACGGCAGGCCGAGGCGCCGGAAGAGTTCCTCGGCGTTCGCGAGCAGTTCCTCGTGGAAGGCCCAGGATTCGGACGGCTGGCAGAAGACGAACTGCTCGACTTTCGTGAACTGGTGGACCCGGAAGAGGCCCTTGGTGTCGAGGCCATGGGCCCCGATCTCCCTCCGGAAGCAGGGGGAGATCCCCGCGAGCTTCAGGGGGAGGTCTCTCTCCTCGAAGATCTCGTCCTGGTACATCGCCCCGATCGGGTGCTCGCTCGTGGCGATCAGGTAAGCGTCGTCCCCGTCGATCTTGTACATCACTTTCTCGAAGTCCGCGAGATCGGTGACGCCTTCGTACGATGACCGGTTGATCATGTACGGGGGGGTCACCGGGATATACCCGCGTTCCGCGAGGAGGTCGAGGGCAAACCGCTGGAGGGCGAGGTCGAGGAAGACGAGGCTCCCTTTCAGGAAGTAGAACCCTGCCCCGGACGTCTTTGCCGCCCGCTCGAAATCCGCCCAGCCCTTTTCCGCGGCCAGCTGCCCGTGGCTTTTGAGCTCGAATCCAGGGGCCCGGGGGGTCCCGACCCGCTTGAGCTCCACGTTCTCCGTATCGTCCATCCCGACCGGGACGCTGGAATCGAGGATGTTGGGGAGGCGCATCAGGTATCCCCGGATCAGCTCCGCGATGGCATCGCGCTCGGCATCGCACTCCCGGATCTTCCCGGGGAGGCCGGCAGCCTCGGCCATGAGCGGGGCCGGGTCCATCCCCTCTTTCCGGGCGGCATTGATCTCGCGGGCAATGGAGTTCCTCCGCTGCCGGAGCAGGTCGGTCTCAACCTTCAGCTCCCGGGACCGCGCATCCTTAGCCAGGAGCTCGTCTACCCATGCGAGTTTCTCCGGATCATTCCGTTTTCTGAGGTCCTCCCGGACCACATCGGGGGTTGCCCGCACCATCCTGATATCCAGCATATTGTCCTACCCTTTGAGACGGTCCCAAACGTCTCGCTGCTTACCTTATTCTCGCCGAAACCTTGTAATTCTTGTGTTCCGGCGGGCTGCTTTCGCCGGCAGGATCCGGGAACGGAAAAGTGGGTGACAAACGGCATGGGCCGACAGGAAAACTGCTGCCTGACCAAAAACCGCACCGGACCATGGCCGGCCCGATATACAGCCGGGCCGTTACCCCAACCCTTAAGTGCTACCGGAGACAGTCATCCCTTATATGCAGCCGGACCAGAAGCTGGTATTTGTCTACAACCTCGACAAGGGGAGCCTCTCCGATATCAAGGACAAGCTCTATGCAACGGTCCCGGCCAAGTCCCCGGCCTGCAAGCTCTGCGAGCTCATCCAGACCCCCGTAGGTATGAAGAAGGGCTGGAAGCGGTTCATCCAGGAGCTGGGCATCCCCGCCGATTACCTCTTCCGCGAGGAGTTCTCAAAAGAGTTCTCCCTGCCGAAATTTTCAGCCCCCGGCATCTTCCTCCAGCTCGGGAGTTCACTCATCCCCCTGATCAGCGCCGAGGAGATCAACCGGTGCGGGACGACCGACGATCTCATCGAGATGGTGAAGCAGCGGGTCCGGAAATTCCAGGAATAACCCCGCCGGACCTGGCTGCACCCGGATTTTTCTTTTTGGAATATTGGTGCAGGGACGACAGGGTTGCCCTCTCATCCCCGGAGAGGGTCTGCCCCGGTTCTTTCGGTGAATCGGAAGTGTCATCTCCCGCATACGGGAACCTCCCCGGGTCACGGTCGGCCGGCAACCCGCGGGATCCCGGGTAATTATCGCGGCGCGGAGCCTGATAAAACACCGGCCGGACCGGATCGAATGCACGTTTTCCGGCCCCTGAAAGGAGCAGGTATTATTCGCACGGAAGGAAAATAGGACGGGTACACCATTGCATGCCCGGGGCGTGCGCAGGGAGTCAGGGACGATGAAGATCGCGGTTTCGGGAAAGGGCGGGGTCGGTAAGACGTTTGTCGCGGGGAGCCTCGCGGCCCGGTTTGCGGGA
>DASPUR010000077.1:0-9631 GCA_035622795.1 Methanoregula sp.
GTCCTCAAGGACGATGAGGGTGGAGTCGCCGGAGAACGCAAACGACCCCCGGATCACCGTGGCGGTTTTTCCATGGACAACGGTATTTTCGAGGACCTGGTAGAACGCCCTCCCGAGAAGCGGGTCCGCATAGATCTCGAGGCCGTCGAGATCGAAATCTGTCCGGATGGTACCGAACCGGATCTGGGCTGCCTGCGTGCGGATAACTTCGCCGGCATGCTGCCAGGAGGGCGCCATGAGGCCGAGATCCTGGTAGTCCCGGGTGAAGGCTATCTGGTCCCGGATCGTCTCCGAGAGCCCGGAGATGACCGCGAGCTTCTCCCGGATCTCCGGCACCGTCTCCCCCTGCTCCGCCATCCCGATATACCCGATGAGCCCGGTGAGGGAATTGAAGATGTCGTGCCGGATTATCCCGTTGAGCATGTTGAGGTCCTCGTTTGCCCTTTGGGTGAGCGCCTCCACCCGGGTCCGCCGGACATCGAAGACGATTGCCCCGAGGGCGAAGAGGGCGATGATGACGATCAGCAGGGCGTAGTCGATGGTCCTGAGCCGGTCGATCTCCGCAGTTATGCTCGCGCTGTCCCGGTCGACACCGACGATCCCCACCACCCGGCCGGTGTTGTCGCGGATGGGGGCATAGCCGGAGAGGGTCGAGCCCCACTGGTCGGTGGTGAGGTCCTGGTCTGCGGAAGGCCCCGCGAACCCGGCCAGCAGGTCCGGCGTGGCATTCGGGTACGCGTCCCCGATGGCAGCACCGCCCGGGTCGATCCCGTAATCGCCGTCCACGACAAATTCCACGGTGCTGCCGTTGAGGCGCATGGTGTAGATGTACCGGATCGTGGGATCCGCCTCCCGGGCACGGTCGAGGTAATCCCGGAGCGCGAGGAAGGCCGGCGTGCTCTCGTCGCCCGGACGGATCCGGTCGAACATGCTGCCGTTGACGTCCGCGGCCACGATCGCAGCGGAACTCCCGAGGTTCTGGCGGATGGAGTCCTTTACCGTGTCGCGTGCAACCCCGTTGATATAAACAAACGACCCGATGGTGATCGCCACCATCATCAGGATGAAGAGGATAGTCAGCAGCCGTGCATTCCGCATCTCGTTCCGCATAGGGGGCTCCGCGTACCGGCAGTCCGGGCACGCCCGGTCAGGTAACAGTCTGTCGATGCTCCAGCAAGTTAAACGTTGTCAAACTGCTCCGGGGGCCGGTGAAAAACTGCAATGGGGATTCCTGAAACGAAGCCCCGCGTTCCCGTACACGGGCAGAAATGAGACGGGGTTGATCGACGAGCGTATTCCGGATGGGATAGTTCCGAAGGTTTTCCCGCGGTTATATCGTTCCGCTTGCCGGGGAGAGGAGTCATCCCTCCTGTGCCTGCAGGCAGGTTCCTCCGGGTTTTTTGACCCTAGCGCCGGAGCCGGAACCAGTAGTACCCGAGGTTGAAGACGAGGGTGCCGGCGCAGAGGCCGAAGAACCAGAGATAGATCTGCATGTCCCACGAAAGGTCCGGAAAGAGGGTGCCGCTCACCGCGTCGAATGCGGCCGAGAAGATGACCCAGAACCCGATATTCAGTACAACGCGCCCGTAGTCCATACTCTCAAAACCTCCGGTTGGCTGCCGGGACTATTTTAGTCCATCCCACGGGTGTTCTCGTAAGGAAGACACGGTTTGCGCTGGTAAAAATCCTGCAAAAAAGAAGAGGTTTTTGATAGACGGGATCAGGCCCTAGAACGCCCCCGGGAGTTCGCCGGGGATGGAGTCCGGGTCGAGCTTCCAGGTAACGTGATAGTCCGGGACCTGGGCCTGGGTGACGTTGTCTTTCTGCTCCATGAAGTAGACGTCGAGGAGTGCGCCTCCTTTGTTGATCGTTTGGAGATCTGCTGCCGAGTCCGTGACCACGTAGTCCCGTGCTGCTTCGGTGGTGTTGGGCTGGATCTCCGCGGTCCGGGCACCGTGACCGCTGTGCGAGACCCCGATCCCGCCATAGGTCTTGCCGCTGGCATCGGTTATCTGGGAGAACCAGATGTACCTGACAGGGTCGGTCCCGGTATTCTTTGCGGCTACGTAGATGGTGATGGTCTGGTTGCCGTCGATCCCGGGAGGGGTGACCTCGAAGCTGTTGATCGAGACGAGCGTGGTATGGTTGCCGCTCCCGAGGACCGTCGAACCGTTCATCGGCAACGCGTTCTGCGGGGACGGCGAAGATGTACAACCGGCGATACACACCATAAGGGCGATTGCAAGGAAGATCAGGAGTGTTTTCATAGTCCCACCAGGGCTTTGGAGCTCGTGCAGGATAAACCTGAGGCGGCGAAGCGTAAAAAGGGTTTTGTTCTCCGGCAGGGATTTTTAAGGAGGCTATAAATCGGTTGTCCGGTCAAATGCTACTATGGACGCAAACGGACTGCTGAAAAAATACGAGAAGATCATCTACCTCGTCCTCATAGCCCTCTTCGCCCTCGTTGTCGCGTTTACTGTCGGCGAGCTGGCCTATATTGTCTTCCTCGCCCTGTTTGTCGATACCCCGCTCCTCCTCGAACAGGGGGAACTGCTCGGGATCTTCGGGTATTTCCTCCTCGTGCTCATCGGCGTCGAGCTCCTGGCGGTGACGTCGGCGTACTTCAACGACAAGGTCATCCATGTCGAGGTCGTGATCATCATCGCCATCATCGCGGTTGCCCGGAGCGTCATCCTCGTGGAGACCGGGACGGCAAACGCGCTGAACATGCTCGGGACCGCGGCGATCATCATCGCGCTCTGTTCGGGGTACTTCCTCCTGAAAAAGGCAGGGACGGCAGGCCAGTAACCAAAAGGACGGATCTTTTTTTTAGTCCGGGCCGGGACCTTTCGGATCCCGGTACTCCCGGTGCAGTATCCCGTAATACCGCGTCGACCGCCAGTGGTCCCGGAGCCAGACGTGCTCGCGAAGCGTGCCCTCATACACAAGCCCGCATTTCTCCAGCACCCGGGCCGAGGCATAGTTGAGCTCGTCGCACTTCCCGAAGATGCGGTGCAGGGCGAGCTCCGCAAACCCGAACGACAGGAACGCCCGGAGGACCTCGGGGGCGTAGCCGGCGTTCCAGTACTCCGGGAGCAGGACGCACCCCGCCTCCGCCGTGCTCCTCTGCTCCGGATCGATCTCCAGCAATGCAAAGCCGGCAAAATCCCCGGTCTCCTTCACCCGGATCGCAAGGACATAGGCCATCCGGTCCGCCTTTTTTGCCTCTTCGGCCGCGTGCCGGACGAAGCGGGCCACCTGTTCGTCGTCTTCGAGCCACAGGAGGACGTACCGCATGACCGCGGGGTCGCGGGCGATGCGCCGGATGCCTGCAAGGTCGGCGTCCCCGAGGTCCTCGAGGATCAGCCGGTCCGTAGCGAGCGAGAACGTCATGCCGGTCCCCCGGGAGTATCGTTTCCCTGGTTCATGCGACGGGTGAGCGGCGGGTATGGCGTCATGTACCCTGCCCTTCTCTCCGGACGCGGATTATTCTGCCGTTGAGTGAAGGGAAAACTGCAGTTATTACCCGGCAGTTCGCCCGCTGACTCCTGCAGGGATGGTTTAGACTCTGGTTTCTTATGCGGGAAAATACTGCAGGATTATTAAAAAAACCGATTTCTTCTCTTGGGGGATACCGTGAATTTCCCGCTGATAACGAAAAGTCAGAGAACAAAAGAAGACTTCATGAAAGGATGGATTTTAAGGAATAGACAAAAAAAATAATACCAGTCAATCCTAGTGTCAGAACCAACCAACCAAGACTACGCGGGAACCTTGCAATAAAACCATCCTGCGAGGGGTTCATTGCAGCTCCAGTTACCGCTAATCCCGGTGCGAGAACAAATATAAATAAAAATACAATATTGTTGTATCGAACACCATAGCTTTTAACGATTCTCTTATCATCGGGCAGAATTCCATGAAGTATCCCAAAAAAAACCCAGAGATCTCCCGCAATTCCACACAACAGGAGGAAAATCCCTATCCAGAACCAATAGAGATCTTTTTTTGGATTAATCTCGTCCTCCGACCACATTTACATCCCGTTGATTTTTCTCTACAATAAAGACAGGACACTTATTCCGAAGGTGTGTTGCTAAAAAATAGGGAGGGGAGTAGTTTTCCGGATTTGAAATGGCTTACCATTCCAAAAAAAAACCGTACTATCCTGCAAAACAGACAACACACGAATAACTCGATAAAAAACCGCAAAATACGATCCTGAAAATAACAATATCGCAGGTGCACAACCGTCTAGAACAGGTCGCTCCAGGCGGAAAGGTACCCGTTGTCGTCCCGCGTGCCGGCAAGGATCTTCCGGATCGCGTTCTCCGCTGCTTTCCTGACGAGTTCGTCCTCGTCCAGGTCGTCCTTGAGCGCCGACAGGGGATAGAGCGCCCGTGCCTCCCCGATCATCCCCAGTGCGTCGGCGGCGCTCCACCGGACGTTCCAGTCGGGGTTCTTCAGCGCCGGGATAAGTTCGTCCACTGAAGCGCTGCTGCCGAGCTTCCCGAGGGCCCAGCTCGCCGGCACCTGGACGAACGAATCGGGCTCACGGAGGGCTTTTTCGAGCCACCGTGCGGCGCTCTTGTCATTGATCTTCCCGAGCGCGTCCGCCGCGCTCCAGCGGACGGTCCAGTCGGTATCGTTCACCGACTGGATGAGCGGCTCGATCGCCCGCCTGTCCCGGATCTCGCCGAGCGCCCACGCCGCCCGGGCCCGGACCGACCAGTCTGCGTCTTTTAAGAGAAGGATGAGGGGATCGACTGCCGGGTCCCCGATCCGGGAGAGGGCAAACGCGGAATGCCACTGGACGTCGCTGTTGTGTTCCCGGAGGAGGGCGAGGAGCGGGGCGACCGCCGGCCGGCCGATCCCCGCGAGGATCCAGGACGCGTGCCACCGGAGGTCCCGGTCGTCCTCCGAGAGGGTCCGGATGAGGTAGGGGATCGCCGGGCTGCCGATCCTGCCGAGGGTAAGGCCGGCAAGCCAGCGGACGTCCTGGTCCGGCTCGCCCAGGGCCCGGATGAGCGGCCTGACTGCGGGTTCGCCGATCTCCCCGAGCGCGAGCGCTGCCCTCCCGCGGATGCCGGGGTTCTGGTGCCGGAGGGCCTTGGTCAGCCCCTCGAGGTCCATGCCGCCGGGGTCGGGGAGGGGGAACGCCTGCCCGGCGGGCCCCCTGCCGGAGAGGCCGGTCGCTCCGGCAACGCCCGCCGGGGGCGGGCCGGGCTTTTTTATCTTCCCGAACAGGTCGCCCGCGAACCGGAGGAACCCGGTCCTGAGCTGAGCGTCGTGGTAGATGACCCCCGCGTAGTAGACGAGCGCAAGGAGCGCGGCAGCCGCGATGAGGAACGGGGACGGGACCCCCGCCAGTTTTGCGACCGCGAGGGGCAGGCAGAAGCAGCCTGCGAACAGGAAGTACTTCCCGATCTCACGGGTCGATTCCCGCGCGGGCACGCCGGCGAGCTCGAGCGAGTACATGTTCATCCAGCCCCAGAACGCCACCCCGGTCGCGGAGAGGAGGATCATCCCGACGAGGGGGCTGCCCGAGAGCCCCCCGACGATAAGGGCGGCGATGCTCGCAATGAGCTGCAGCAGGGAGAACCAGAGGCCGACCGACTGCTTCTCCAGCACGGAAAAGATGTAGACGAGCGGGACCGAGATGAACGAGACGAAGAACCACGGGGCGAAGACCTGCGCGTACACGCCGGCGTCCGCCCAGTGGGAGCCGAGGAGGAAGGAGAAGAGTTCCGGGCCGAGCACCATCACGAGGAGGCAGGCGAACATCCCGAGGGATATGAGCCGGGTGTGGACCGCGGTCACGACATGCTTCATGCCGCCGGTACGGTTCTTCTCGGCGCTTGCCCGCTGGAAAAAGACGGTGGCGATCGCGGTGCCTATCATCTTGGTCGGGAGGCGCATGACGAGGTACGCCATCGAGTAATACCCGACGATGACGGGAGAGAAGAAAAAGGCGAGGAGGAAGGGAGTGGTCTGGACCGCGGCGCTCCCCAGGGTGTCCGAGCCCATGCTGTAGAGGGGGAATTTCTTGTACCGGACCGCCAGCTCGCGGATCCGGGCGACCGACGTCTTCTTGAAAACCGCGAGCCCGCTCAAGACTTTTCTTCCCTGGATGAGGCAGATCGTGCCGTCGTTGACGATCGTTGCGAGGATGAGGCCGAAGGGCGAGGGCGCGACGAGCCCGATTCCCGCCGAGGTGCCCTTCCCGGTGAACGAGCTGACGATCGTTGCCTTTGCGATGGTCCCGAACTCCTCTTTCTTCGAGAGCCAGTTGCCGAGGACATAGGCAATCCCGTTGAACCCGATCGCGATCGGGATGAGCGGGAGGTACAGGGAGAACCCCGGGGCGTTCAGGACCTTTTCCAGGAAGCCCGACAGGAGAAAGAAGACGGTAGTCACGACCAGCGCGGTGACTGCGACAAGGGACAGGCAGAGGACCACGAGGTTTGCCGAGTCCTCTTCCCGTTCGGGGAGGAGGATGGCATTGTAGTAGGAAAGGGTCGCGAACGAGGCGGTCATGCCGACGATCGAGATGAACAGCTGGAACATCCCGAAATCGGTCGGCGAGTACAGCCGGGAGAGGACCGGCGTTATCAGGAACCCCAGGAGCTGCCCGGTCAGGGTGGACGTGAACAGGGAGATCATGTTGGAAAGGAACTTCGACACCGAACGACCACCGTCTCTGACCCGTCCCTCGCTGGACCACGCCGGCCCTTATCGTTCCGGAATACCGGAAAACAAGTACCGGATGCCACTTGCACCGCCAAGGCTTAAAACTTTTAGGATAGCAGGCTCTGGTCCGGAAGAGAGCAGGGAACCGGAGGAACCCGGACAGGCTCACCTGACCAGGGAGAGATGGGGGATACGCGGATACTACCGTACAAACCCCCTGCGATCCGGTGGAAGGATCAAACGTTCCGGCGTTCGCTCATGAATCAATAGGGAACGGAATGGACCGGGGATGCGGTAACCATGGAGAGCGACCCTGCCAGCTCGTCAGGGCCGGTCCGATCTCTGTTTCAGCGCGGCAATTGTTCTTCTGATCTGTCTTGTGCATCCGGCAGTTCGGGTACCATACCCGCAGGCGAATCCGGCAGCTCCCCGATGGTAAGCCGGACCTCCCTCCCGTCTTCCAGCCGTAGCAGGGCGACACTGCCTCCGGTGCCCATCGGGGTTATTTTTATCGCGGCCGGTCTCCCGCCCCTGACCGGGACCGGCGTTATTTCAGGACCGGCTTCCGCTTCCCTGACCCGGACCGCGATCTTTTTCCCGCCGATTGAGAGGATGAGATCCTTGTCCCCGGGTTCTTCCATAAGCAAGTATTTTATCAAATTTTATAATAAATATTCCGAATCAATTCGGACATGTAGATGAACGGCCGGGATTCCGGGACATTATGTGCGGGTTTTTTCCCTCACCCCCTCCGGAATTTTTGAGGGCAGCACCTCGGCGACCCGACCGGTAAGCGTATTTGTTTCCCAGGGGCAGACCGGGACATGGGTTACCAGGGGCCGGTCCCCGGATGGGAAATACCCCGGGCCCGGTCCCACGGAGCAGCCGGTGGGTTCCGGCTTCAGCTCCGCAGCATCCCCTCGGCCCCGCCTGAGAAGGTGTAGGAGGGCCAGTTTGCCATATCGTTCCCGAGATTCTCCAGGTGTCCCGGCGTCGCGATCTGCCAGCCGGGCGGGTAGCTGATGGTGGTCGTCACCTGCTTTCCGGTGCCGCACGAGGGGCAGTCGGGGCGGCTGCTCATAGTGATGAACTCCTGCTTGTTGACCGTGGTCTTCCCGCCCCAGTTCTCATCGAGGCCGTCGAGGTAATACGTGTTTCCTCCGTACGACCCGGGGTTGACGTTGCTGCCGGTGATCTTCGTCGAGAAGGTATTGACGAAGATGTCCCCACCCCCGTTCTCCGGCTTTGAAGCGTCTTCGGCGGCAAAGATCCACTGGTTCCAGTAGCAGTAGATGCAGGTGTCCCCGCCCCCGTCGCACTCCTCGGTGTACTGCTTGTTCCACGTGCAGTCCGGGGTCGCGACCGTGTCGAAATTCTCCTCGAGTACCAGCGGGATGACGAGCGACTCACCCGGCTGGAGCGGCGGGATATAGGAAGTCTTCTCCCGGTACAGGTTCGCGGTGTCCCTTGTGTGGAGGGTCATCGCGTCCGTGGCCACGGAGTTGGGGTTGGAGACCTTCACCACCAGCGTTGCCGGGTGGGGCTGGTAATAGAGCGGGTCGGGGACGTACCAGCTCCCCGCCGCCTGCCCGGTCTGCTTCTGGGTACCGGAGACGAGGTCGTTCACCGTGTCTTTCACGCCGCCGGTCGCTGCCTGCTGCATGTCGGGCGGGAGGGCGTCGTAGGCTGCGCCGGCACCGATCTGGTCTGCCGCCACGCTGATCATGTAGTCGGCGCCCATCGACTCGAGTTCGTCGAAGTTGGGAAGGGTCGGCGGGACGCCGAGCGCGGAGAGGCCGGTATTCACGACCGCCGACATCACGGCCTTGCAGGCCGGGCCGCCGCCGCAGATGACCGAGGCCGCGTTGACGACGCCGGCAACGATGGTGTTCCAGGCCCCGGCCACGCCATCGATCACCTGCTCGAAGGAGGAGAAGAGGCCGGAGACGATCTGCATGAGGATATCGTACCAGTGCCCCTCCGGGGGATCGCTGTAGAAGTGGTAGCCGACATGGCCGTAGGCCCGTGTCTTGAACTCGTTGCACTGGGCCACGTCGTTCCAGATGTTCCCGCACTTCGATGCGTCGCCGTTGTTCGCCTGGATGCAGCTCTCAAGCGCGTTCCCCATTCCCGCAAGGTCCGTGCTCTGGACCGGGGCGGCCGGGTCGCAGTTCTCCGGCACGGAGACCGAGACGTAATGGGCAGTGGAGACGAGGTTCCCCTGGTCATCGGTCCGGATCCAGTCGGGCACGAACAGGGTCATGTAGAACGAATCGACCTGCACGGAGGGCGGCTTTACGGTGAAGCTCTGGGTGGTCGCCGCATTTGCGTCAGGGCACGGCGGGCAGGGTTCCGGCCGGACGACGGTCACCTGGACCGGGATGGTCGGGACCCCGGCCGTGCCGTCGGGAGCAACCGGGACGACCCGGACATAGTAGACCGGGCTCGTGCCGAGGAGCGGCGACTCCGCCACAAGGGGACCGGTGGCGGACTGCGGCCAGGTATCCGTACTCACTGCTGCACCCGCATTCGGGTTGGCGAGCTGCTGTTCCGAGAACTCCCCGCCGGAGAGGTACGTGAACCCCGCCGGGTAGGGGATCGTGAACGGCCCGAGCCGGGCCGTGTCGGTATAGATACCGGCCCCCGTGCCCGGGATCATCACCAGAGACCGGGTGTAGCCCACGCCGGGCGCGGTCTCGTGGATGGAGGCCGGGCCGGCGTAGTACGGCGGGTCCCCCGGGTTGTGTGCTGCGACCCGGGCGAAGTTGATCATGAAGTAATGGAACCCGTTTTTGTCTGTATAGAAGTCCTGGACCGGGCCGGAGGCCACGAGACCGGGGATGTCCTGGTTCTGGTACGCCGAGGCGTTGGCAGGGAACGGGAAGCGCGAGACCTGCCAGAGCGCATGGTTCCAGAGGGGGAGGACCGGCGCCCAGCGGAA
>DASPUR010000078.1:0-5475 GCA_035622795.1 Methanoregula sp.
TCGATGATGTACCGCGAGCCCGCGTACGCCTCGTCGCGGTGCCCGGCCGAGACCACGATCACCAGGATATTCTCCCCCACTGCGAGACGACCGATCCGGTGGACGATATCGACATGCAGGAGCCGGAATTTTGCGGATGCATCCGCCGCGATCTTCTCGAGCTCCGGAACCGCGACCTCGCCGTACGCCTCGAGTTCCATCTCGGTGATGTTGTCGTCCCGCACGATGCCGTCGAAGACGACGACCGCGCCGGTCCCGCACGCCTTCGCCTCGTCGATGAGCCGCCCGATGTCGACATCCTCCCGCTGGATCGCGATCATGCTGCCGTCCTCCTATTGGTTATTCCGCTCTCCCGTGTAGTGCTCCCACGACCCTACCCGCCCGCGACCGGCGGGAAGACCGCGATCTCGTCGCCGTCGGCGACCGTTACCCGGTCTGCCTCGGAGGTGTCGACCCGCTTTGCGTTCCGCATGACGATGACGAACTCGCGGAACGCTCCCTTTTCGTCAAAGATCGCGGCGTACCCTTCCTTGTTCTTCTGTGCGATCTGCCGGACAAGACCGGAGAGGCTCGTGCCGGGAGATGATGGTTCCGCGATCACTTCGTTCCCGAGGAGTTCCCGGAACCGTGCAAAAAACCGGACTCGTATGCTCATGGTTTCTCCTTCTTTCTTTTCTGCGGACCGGTCCCGCTGCAGACTCTGCAGCCCGGGTCCCGCTCGACCGCGATCTCGTCGGCCCGGGCGGCGATGCCGTCCCAGAGGAAGAGCCTGCCCGCGAGCAGTTCCCCGGTCCCGGTGAGGTACTTGATGACCTCGTTTGCCTGGATGGTCCCGATGATCCCCGGGGTCGTGCCGACGACCGGGAAGACCTCGGCCGGGGGGGCGCGGGGGAAGATGCAGGCGAGGCAGGGGAAATCGCCCGGGAGGATGGTCATGGCCTGCCCGTGCATCCCGCGGATAGCCCCGTGGAAGAGGGGGATCCCCTTTTTCCGCGCGAGCTCGTTGAGGAGGTACCGGGTCGGGAAGTTGTCCATCGCGTCCACGATCCCGTCCGCGCCCCGGACCAGCCGGTCCGCGTTCGACTTATCGATCGTGGCCTCGATCGCGTTGACCCGGATATCCGGGTTGATTGCCGAGAGCTTCTCCTCTGCCGATTCAACTTTCTTCCGCCCGATATCCCGGTCCGCGTGGAGCACCTGCCTGTTCAGGTTCGACTGGTCCACAACGTCCTTGTCAACGATCGTGATCGTCCCTACTCCCGCGACCGCGAGGTAGATAGAGACCGGGGAGCCGAGCCCGCCCGCGCCCGCGATGAAGATGTGGGCGGCTTTGAGTCTCTCCTGTCCCTCTTCCCCGAAGAGGAGGATCTGGCGTTTGTACCGCTCGCGTTCGCGTTCAGACAACGTCATCGCAGATCCCCGCCCGGCCACCGGAATGATGCTAGCCCTCGCATGTGAGATCATCGTGCGAGTGGGGATTTTTCTCTTCCCATTCCGGCAGGTTTTGCCGCTTACGGTAGTCGTTGATCGCCTTGTGGATCCCCTCTTCCGCGAGCACCGAGCAGTGCATCTTGATCGGGGGCAGGCCTTCGAGGGCTTCCGCGACCGCCTTGTTCGAGACCTCCCAGGCCTCTTCGAGGGTCTTTCCCTTCACGAGCTCTGTCGCCATGCTGCTCGACGCGATCGCCGCCCCGCAGCCGAAGGTCTTGAACTTTGCGTCAATGACGATGTTGTTCTCGATCTTCAGGAAGATCTTCATGATATCCCCGCAGACCGGGTTCCCTACCTCGCCGACGCCGTCGGGATTCTCGATCTCGCCCACGTTCCGCGGGTTCTTGAAATGGTCCATGACCTTGTCGCTATACATTGCACTTCCGGTCCTTTGCCTGGTAAAGAGGTGACATCTCCCGCAATTTAGATACAACTTTCGGCAGGACTTCCAGTACGAAGTCCACGTCCTTCTCCGTGTTGATGTTCCCGAGCGTGAGCCGGAGCGAGCCGTGCGAGATCTCGACCGGGAGGCCGGTCGCGAGGAGGACGTGGGAGGGTTCGAGCGACCCGGAGGTACAGGCGCTCCCCGTTGAGGCGCAGATCCCCTCGTCGTCGAGCCAGAGGAGCATCGACTCGCCTTCGATGAATTCGAAGCTGATGTTGATGTTGCCGGGCAGGCGTTTTTCGGGATGGCCGTTGAGCCGGCAATCGGGGATTGTTGTGAGGATCCCGTTCATGAGCCGGTCCCGCATGGCTTTGATCCTCGCGTTGTGGCCTTCGATATCGGCCGTCGCGAGCTCGATCGCCTTCCCGAGGCCGACGATGCCCGCGATATTCTCGGTCCCGGCCCGGCGCCGGCGCTCCTGTCCCCCGCCGTGGATCAGGTTCTCGATCCTCGTCCCTTTCCGGATATAGAGCGCACCGACGCCCTTGGGGCCATAGAACTTGTGGGCCGAGAGTGAGAGGAGGTCGATGTTCTGGGCCTTCACATCGATGGGGATGTTGCCGATCGCCTGGACGGCATCGGTGTGGAAGGGGACCTTGTGCTTCCGGGCGATGGCACCGAGCTCGGCGACCGGCTCGATCGTCCCGATCTCGTTGTTGGCGTACATGATCGAGACGAGGGTTGTCTTGTCGGTGATCGCCTTCTCGAGATCGGCGGGATCGACGAGACCGTACTGGTCCACGGGGAGGTACGTGACGGCGAACCCTTCTTTTTCGAGGTACTGGCAGGTGTGGAGGACCGCATGGTGCTCGATCGCGGAGGTGATGATGTGGTTGCCCTTCTTCCGGTTCGCATACGCAACGCCCTTGATGGCCCAGTTGTCCGATTCACTCCCACCCGAGGTGAAGTAGCACTCGTCGGGCTCCGCACCGAGGGCCTTCGCAAGCCGGCCCCGCGCGGTATCGATCGCCGCCTTCGATTCCCGGGCTATGCTGTAGATCGATGACGGGTTCCCGAAGTGTTCGGAGAAGTACGGGGCCATCTCCTCCACGACTTCCCTCCGGGTGTACGTTGTCGCGGAATGGTCCATGTAGATGATGGGTTTTCCTGCCATTTCGCTCTCCTTTCTCCCTGTTATGTAAAACGGCCTTTTGGATTATTCTTTTCACTACGGCCGGAATCCGGCCGGCGGGTGTTGCCCTTCCGGGTCTTTTCCTGCACGTCCGCTTCCTGACCGGGCCTTGCCGGAAACGGGCAAAAGATTTTCTGTCCCGCAGCCAATTCACAATTGTGAATACAAGATATTATGTCGCAACTGCGATAACTTAAACCTGTTGTTGATACGATGGAAGCACCCTGTCAGAAAATAGTCTGGGATGTCCTGCCCGCGATCCGGGCTGCGATAGCCGTGGAGCTCGTGAAGTGCGGGGTGTCACAGGTAGAAGCGGCGCGAATGCTCGAGATCGCCCCTTCCGCGGTCTCACAGTACCTCTCCGGCAAGCGGGGGTACCGGATCGAGTTCGAGAACGATGTGAAACTATCAATCGAGCACCTCGCCGCGGATCTCCGCGAGGGCCGGAAGCCCAACCTTGTCTCCCGTATCTGCGACATCTGCAGGCAACTGCGTGAAGGCGATGAGCCCGGGTGCGGCAGCCCCGCGCCGGAACGCTAAACCGATCGTACCATTCCAGAAAACTCCCACGGATCTTCCTTGTACGGAGCCGCGATGAACACCAGCGAAAAGAAACAGGTACTCAAAGAGAAGATAGCCGCACGGGGATCGATGCTCGTCTCGTTCTCCGGCGGAGTGGACAGCAGCCTGCTCGCCGTCCTTGCAAAGGAGACCCTCGGGAAAAAGACCCGGTGCGCCCTCCTTGACAGCCCGGTCGTCCCGCGGAAGGCTGTTGCCGAGGCCCGGCAGATCGCGGAAGACTTCGGCCTCGAGCTCGACATCATCCCGCTCCATATCATGAGCGACGAACGGTTCACGAACAATCCCGCCGAGCGCTGCTACTGGTGCAAGAAGAATTCGTCCACCGTGCTGAAATGGCGGGCCGTCGAGCTCGGGCTCGCCTGCATCGCCGACGGGATCAATGTCTCGGACACCGGCGAACACCGGCCCGGCGTTGCAGCAAGCACGGAAGAGGGGGTAGTCCACCCGTTCCTCGAGGCCGGAATAACCAAGGCCGACATCCGCGAGATCGCGCGGGAGCATGGATTCCACTTCTGGGACAAACCCTCCGCTGCGTGCCTCTCATCGAGGATTCCCTACGGGGAAGTCATCACCCACGAGAAACTCACCATGGTCGAGGAGGCGGAGGCGTACCTGCACGCGAGCGGGTTCCCGCACAGCCGGGTCAGGATGCACGGGACGATCGCCCGGATCGAAGTCCCCAAGCGGGATCTCGAGGACCTGATGGCAATGAAGGACGATGTCGTGAAAACGTTCCGGACCATAGGGTTCTTCTATGTCACCCTCGATCTCGAAGGCTACCGGTCCGGCAGCATGGACGAAGTTCTTCAGCCGTACGCAAATAATCGCGGCACCGCTTAAAAAACCGCGAACGGAGGGCGGTGATGTTCAGGATAATTCCCTGTATACGGATCGACGGAGAAAAATCAGAGGCCGCCACCCACGAGGTCATCGAGGAGGTGCCGTACGCCCTCTTCGTCAACGGGAGGCACGCGATGACCGCGATGCTCTCTCCTGCCGGGCTCGAGGAGTTCGTGACCGGCTACCTCTTCACCGAGCAGATCGTCAAAAATATCGGGGAGATCGAATCGATCCGGATCGAGAAGAACCGGCTCTCCGTGATCACGAAGAACCTCTTCAAGGTTCTCGGCCCCAAGAAGACGATCCTCTCCGGGTGCGGCGGGAGCGCATCGTTCATCGACGCGGAGAAACTACCGAAGGTCCGGTCGGACTTCACGATCGGCCCGCAGGCGATCGGCCCGCTTGTTAAGTCCGTGCTCAACTCCGAGCTCCACACGACGACCGGCGGGATCCATATCGTGGCCCTTGCGGACCGGGAGAAGATCCTCACCGTCTCCGAAGATATCGGGAGGCACAACGCCCTCGACCGGGTCATCGGCCACGGCCTCCGGGCGGGTACCGATTTTTCAACGACCTTCGCGATCGTATCCGGGCGCATCTCCTCCGAGATGGTCCGGAAGTGCCTGGTCGCGAACATCCCGGTCATCGTCTCGCGGGGCGCGACCACGACCCTCGCCGTGGAGATCGCGGAAAAGACCGGCCTCTGCGTGGTCGGGTTCGCCCGCGGGGGGAAGATGAACGTGTACACCCACGCGTACCGGATCGAAGGCTCAGGCGTCCCGCTGCCCGTCACCGGCCCGGAGTGACGGCAGGAGTGAACAGAGCTGGCAGAGCTCCCCGCTGCAGGGGTCGCCGCACCGCGCGCACCTGCGGATCGGGGGCGCGACCGCTTCTTTTCGGATCGATTGCTGAAGGATGTCCCGGCTCTGAAGGAGCCTCTTCATCGTTCCGGGATGTTGGTATTCGAAGCCCGAGAGGAGCGACC
>DASPUR010000079.1:0-16089 GCA_035622795.1 Methanoregula sp.
GCAACATTCCCCTTCTTGAGTTCCTCGAATTCCTCGACACCCTTCGTCAGTTTGTCAAGGATGTTAAGTGCCAGATAAATTGCGGCGACTGCAAGAACGATACCGAGGATAAGCTGGACCAGGGCCACTCCAACCGCTGTAAGGCCGTCGACAGAGAAAATGCCCACGGAGATCGCTTTGTTTATCCCCACGGAAAGCCCGGAGACACCTGACTGGACGACAAGCGCTATAGCAACAAAGACCGAGGCAACTATGATACCGATCGCGGTATTTCCTTTCGCAAGTTCTTTCTCTTCGTCGATATCCCTCGTGATCTTACCAAGGACCGCAAAGCCGATGTATAGCGCGATGACCGCAAAGATGATGGCAATAACCAACTGGACTAATCCGACGACCGCGTTTTCAAGAAGCATTCATCCTCACCTTTTTTAGTAATTTTGTACGTGCAAACGACACATAAAATTATCGTTAAAAAATGAGAGAAATTCGGAAATATAACCCCGGAATCGTAATCGGGACTGGAAATCACGGAAATAAGAAGGGAACAATTGCTAACATCCCGATGCTGCGAGGGGGTTACGATCCCCCGATCTCCAGATGTCCCGAGGCGGGAACGCAGAGTGCATTCACAACCCTATGAGTCTGGCGCCCTAACCAGCTAGGCCACCGCAGCACAAAAAGTGCATAGTAAAAACGCGGTAAAAATTATTAAAGGTTCTGTTAAAGAGCAGGGCTGATTATTGCCCTTCTTTTTTCTTTTGCAGGTACATAGTGGCTGCAGCGGAGATAGCGGCGATTTTTTTTCCCTGCTCGAACGACCCCGCAAGGGTCTGCATCCTCGTCTCCTCGACCCGGGTATACTGGTCGAGCGTGTTGAGGATGTGCTCTTCCTGCAGGAAGTGAGTGTGAGTGTTCCCTTCGATGAACTGCTGGTTGTTCATGATCGCATAATGGAGGGGGATGGTAGTCTTGATGCCGAGAATGATGTACTCGGAGATTGCACGGCACATCCTCCTGATGGTGTCGCTCCGCCGGCTGTCCCAGGCACAGAGCTTTGCGATCATCGAATCATAGTTCGGCGGGATCGTATATCCCATGTGGATGCCGCTGTCGACCCTGATGCCCGGTCCTCCCGGGGACCGGTACCGGAGGATCTTGCCGGGGTCAGCAGCGAAGTTGTTCATCGGGTCCTCCGCATTGATCCGGCATTCGATCGCATGGCCCCGTATCGAGAGATCGCACTGGTCAAAGGGAAGGGATTCTCCGGCCGCGATGGCGATCTGCTGTTTCACGAGGTCGATACCGGTGACAAACTCCGTGATCGTGTGTTCGACCTGCAGCCGGGTGTTCATTTCCATAAAGTAATAATTGCCCTCACTGTACAGGAACTCGACCGATCCCGCATTGGTATAATCCGAGGCAGCTGCGACCTTCAGAGCCGACTCCGCCATCCGGGTGCGCAGCTCGTGGGTCATGATCGGGGAGGGAGCTTCCTCGATCAGCTTCTGATGTCTCCGCTGGATAGAGCATTCGCGGTCGAAGAGATGAACGGCATTCCCATGTTCATCGGCAAGCACCTGGAACTCGATGTGCCGGGGTTTCACGAGATATTTTTCAATAAATACGGTCGCATCCCCGAACGCGGACTGCGCGATCCTCATGCTCCCGTTGATCGCATCCTCAAGCGCCTGCTCATCGTTGACGATCTGCATCCCGATCCCGCCGCCACCGGCACTTGCCTTGACAATGACCGGATACCCGATAGCGGCGGCGATGCGTTTTGCTTCCTCAACGTTACTGATGCCGCCTTCAGTACCCGGGATTACGGGGACTCCAGCCTCTTTCATCATCTGTTTACTGCCGATTTTCGATCCCATCGCCCTGATGGTCTTCCACCGGGGGCCGATGAAGATAACGTTCTCGTCCTGGCAGAGTTTTGCGAACCGGTAGTTCTCGGCAAGAAAACCATAGCCCGGGTGGATTGCTTCAGAACCGCTCTTCTTCGCAACCTCGATAATCCGCTCCATATTGAGGTAGCTCTTCGATGGGTGGGCCTCACCGACATGGAACGCTTCGTCGGCATATTTCACGTGGAGAGAATTCCTGTCAGCATCGGAATAGATCGCGACCGTTTCGATGTCGAGCTCGCGGCAGGCACGCATCACGCGGACGGCAATCTCGCCGCGGTTTGCAATCAGGAGCCGCTCGAAATATTTCATTGGACCACCAGCAGGACGTCGCCGGTCTGGACAACATCGCCGGTATCAACGAATATCTCGGTCACCCGGCCATCGATCGGGCTGTGGATGGGGTTTTCCATCTTCATGGCCTCGAGTACAATGAGCGTGTCGCCTTTTTTGACCTGCGCCCCACGGCCGACGAGGATCTGCAGGACCATGCCCTGCATGTTGCTCTTGATCCCGCCGGCATAATCCCCGCGGGGGATCTTTTGCGGCGCGACGCCGGCAACTTCGACCCGGTTCCCTCCGACCGATACGATGCGCACTGAGAAGACCTCTCCGTCAACCTCGACTTCCATCTGGTCCGGGAGATCCGCTTCGGCCTTGACCGGGGGTTTTTTCTTCGGGATCTCTTCGTGGTTCCGTTCTCCCCGGAGGAACGACGGTGCGATGGCGGGATACAGGATATAGGTCAGGATATCTTCTTCCTTCCTGACGAGCCCGGCGCTCTCCGCCTCTGCCTTCATCCGCTCGTAGGCTGGCTCAAGAAGGTCGGCCGGCCTGACCGTGATAACGTCTTCGTCGTCGATTATAAGACGCCGTATCTCCTGGCTTACTGGTTCCGGCGATCTCCCGTAGAGGCCGCGTACATAATCCTTAACTTCCTTGGTCACGCTCGCATACCGGCCTCCCTTAACCAGGACATTGAGGACTGCCTGGGTACCGACAATCTGGCTGGTCGGGGTCACAAGCGGGGGATACCCGAGATCCTTGCGGACACGCGGGATCTCGGCAAGGACATCGTCCCAGCGGTTGAGGGCGTCCTGTTCCTGGAGCTGGGATACCGTGTTCGAGATCATACCACCGGGGAGCTGGTAGATGAGGACGTCACTGTCGACCCGCTCCGAAATCGGGTTTACCAGTCCTGCATATTTCTCACGGATCTGCAGGCAGATGTTTCTGACCGCCCGGAGCCTGTGCAGGTCAATGCCGGTATCGTGAGGCGTTCCTGTCAGCGATGCAACGACACTCTCTGTCGGCGGCTGTGATGTACCCATCGAGAAAGGCGACATCGCGGTATCGAGGATATCCACCCCCGACTCGATCGCTGCCTGATAGCTCATGGGCGCGATCCCGCTCGTAGAGTGACTGTGGAGGCAGATTTTTATATCGACAGCTTTTTTGATCCCGGTGATGAGTTCCCGGGCTGCATCGGGCATGATAAGGCCTGCCATGTCCTTGATGCAGACAGAATCGCAATCGAGGGAATACAGCTCTTTTGCCATTTCGATGAAGGTATGGGTATTGTGGACCGGACTGGTCGTGTACGAGATGGTGCCCTGCAGGTGGCCGCCTACGTTCTTCACCTGCTGCATCGACCGGGTCATGTTCCTGATATCGTTGAGAGCATCGAAGATTCGGAAAATCTCTACACCGTTCCGGAACGAGGCTTCGACAAATTTATCGACCACGTCATCCGGGTAATGTCGGTAACCGACGAGGTTCTGGCCCCGGAGGAGCATCTGGATCGGGGTCTTCTTCAGCACAGACTTCAGTTCCCGGAGCCGGTCCCATGGATCATCGTTGAGGAAACGGATGGATGTGTCAAAGGTCGCACCCCCCCAGGCCTCGGCAGAAAAAAAGCCGCACGAATCGATCTCGCGGGCGAGGGGCAGCATATCGGCTGTCCGGAGCCTTGTCGCGATGAGTGACTGGTGGGCGTCCCGGAGGGTTGTGTCCGTGATCTGGATTTTGTGAGGAATGGCAGTGCGCATCAGATAGACCTCAGGGCTGCCGCAAGCGTACGCTCGAGCCTCTCAAAAATTCATCGGTAAAGTATAAAAAATTCACTAACGGGCGCGAAGGCAAAGATTCCCACGAGAAATGCAGCAACAAATCCCGGTACGTCGAACCGGCCTGCCCGGAACCCCGGTTTCAGGGTGCCGCCACCCTGGTACCCCCTTACTGCGAGCGTAGAACCGGTTTCCCCGGCACGTCCGAGAGTCACGTGGATGAGAATTAACCCCGCTGGAACAAGCGTCCGTATACCGGTCTTTCCTTTGAGGGTAAGCGCCATCCGGATCCGGGAGAAATCGGCGATGAGGAGCTCGAGCGACTGCATCCCCATCTCGGCGACCAGCCCCAGATCGAACCCAATCCTGTCGCCGAGGAGCCAGACGCTCAGGTCAAGGAACTCCCCCGGGCGGTATTCATCGTATGCCCAGGAAGCCACGAGAAGGATGACACCCATCCTGGCGATATACGTGAGTCCCTGGCCGCCCGTAACCCAGATGACCGCCCCAAACACAGAAACGAGCGCGAACGGAAGGGCGATCCTCCGCAGTGTACTTCCCGTAACCCTCGTACTGCAGAAGACGATCCACCATACGAATGCACCTGCCGCACCCCAAGGACCGGAGAACGCCGCCGCTGAAAGGATAGCTGCCGACGCAATCCTCAGTCTCACGTCCTGCATGCAGCCTCCAGGATGTCCTCCTTCGTGATATTTTGGGGGCACCTGCCGGAAGCGATGAGATTTTTAATCATCTGCGGGGCATGCTCCCAGCAGGGGAGGGAGTGCGGGACCTTCCCGCGGAACCGGAGGATGCCACTCGAGATCTCCCAGAGGAAATCAGTCTTCGGGAAAATTGCCTGCTCGTGGGTAAAGATAATCGTGATCCCGTGGTTCCGGGAGGATATCTCCCCGCAGAAGCGTTCCTTCTCCCCGGCGTCAAGCGAGCTGAATGGCTCATCGAGGATAAGAAGATCGTAACTCCCCGGAAGGAGGCAGGCGAGGTGGAGGCGCTTCAGCTCCCCCCGGCTAAGTGCAAACGATGAGATCCCCCCCCTCCCATTAAGCCGGCTTTTACGCAGAACAGGTTCCGGATCGAGGGACCAGGAGCGGCATTCTTCATCGACCGTAAACCCGGTAACATGGTATTCGGGGAACTGGAAGGAGAGCATCAGCGATCCGATCCCGTCACGGGTAATCTTCCCGGCTGCCGGGTGCGTCATACCCGCAAGGGCCATCGCCAGCGTCGATTTTCCCGAGCCGACATCCCCGCTGACCAGGTGCACTCCCGAAAGAAACGATCCTTCCGCACTCAGGGACCAGCTCCCGAGCTCGAGACGCACCGCTTCAAGAACGAGCTTCATTGTCTGCACTTCCACGAGAGAGGGTAAAACGGAGTGCCGGCAAGTGCGGCAAAGACCTCTTCTGGCGTTCCGGCATGGGTGATCCTCCCGTTTTCCATGAACGCGATACGGTCACTGCGGGCAGCCGTATCCATCTGCTGGGTCGACTGTACGACATACCGGACCGCGGAAGCGCGGGTAATACGTTCCACTTCCGCTGAACGGCCGATATCGAGGTGGGAGTCGCATTCATCGAGGATGAGCAGCCCGGGCCCTCCGATCAGGGCGGCCCCGAGAGCTACCATCACCTTCTCCCCACCGGAGAGTTCCTGGACCTTTCGTTCTGCAAGCGCAGAAATGCCAAGCATATCCATACAGTCAAGGACCCGCTGCCGGATGAGAGCTGCCGGCGTGCGACGGAAGCGGAGCGGGGATGCGATTTCATCAATGACACGGCTGAACAGAAGGTTCCGGTCCGGGAACTCCCCGAGCCACCCGATCTCGCACTCCCGCGGAGGGATACCATCGATAAGGACCGTACCGGTCTCCGGGCTCGCGATACCGGCGAGGATCTTCAGAAGGCTTGTCTTGCCGCTCCCGTTCGCCCCGATGATGGATGTGACTCCCGGTGTAATTCCAAGACTATCGATGCTGAGCCTGCCGTACCGGAGATCCCGGATCAATATCATGGAAGCCGCCGGGCGATGCCATAGGCTGCGGCGGCTTTGATTATATCGCCGGGAATAAACGGGACTACCCCGGCCGCGATTGCCGGAAGGAGACCGATTCCTGTCGAGTACATCAGCCATGCAGTGCCACAGGTATAAATTGCGAGCGTGGCAGCGGAAAGTCCGGCGATCCGGATCGGCGGTGAAAGATATTCAAACGAGACTCCGGAAATGAATGCGGCAACGATAAATCCGACGAGGTAACCGCCGGTCGGTCCGAGCAGGATCCCGAGTCCCGCGACGCCGTTATGGAAGACCGGCAGCCCTGCTGCACCCATGATCACGTAAAGCGTTACCGGGATAACGGCGTACCTCTTCATCACCGCTCCGGCAAGGAGAACAAAAAGGGTCTGGAGAGTCAGAGGGACGGGAAAAAAAGGGAGAGAGATCCAGCTCCCTGCCGCGATAAGGCCGATGAAAGCAGCTGAGAACGCGATAGTCTTCGAACGGTCGGGATCGCCAAACATCGTCAACCTGAAAAAATTTGTTGGTTGACGATAAAAACGTACCGTTCACTGGTGGCAGCAGTCCCCGGCGATGACCCGCTCGATCTTCCCGTTGTCTTTTTTGATGATCAGCGCGCCATACTCGTCGATATCCACCGCTTCGCCTTCGAAGCTGTTCTTCAGCGTCCTGACCTGTACCCGGTTCTCGAGCGTGCACGAGAGGCTCTTCCATTCCTGGACAATCGTGTCGTACTCCCCGCTCTCGAGGAGGAGATACCTGCTCTCGAACTCCTTGAGGATACGCGCAAGGAACGAGGACCGGTCGATCTCGTGGCCGAGCTCTGCACTCACTGAAGTTATCGCTTTCTGCAGTTCGGGAGTGAAGTTATCCAGAGGGACATTGGCATCGATGCCTATCCCGAGGAGGCAGTAATGGACGGTATCCGCTTCCGCGGAGAGTTCGAGGAGGAGCCCTGCAACTTTCTTGTTGCCGATGAAGATATCGTTTGGCCACTTGATGAGCGCACCGAGATCGAACTCTTTTCGGATCGCCCTGGCTACCGCGAGCGATCCTGCCATCGTGATCATGAAGATATGGTCAATCGGGACATTTGGCTTGAGTATGATAGTGGTCTATATGCCCCCGCTGGGCGAGACCCAGGCCCTTCCCATCCTTCCCACTCCCCCGGTCTGCTGCTCCGCGATGATGACGGTCCCGTGCAGCTTCTCCGGGTCCTCCTCGGAAACCATCTGTCTCCCTGTCGCGTTGGTGGACGGGGTGTTTTCCAGGTACCGCATCTTCCTTCCGATGAAGACCGTCTTCAGGTTTTTGTGCACCTCGTGAGGAAGGAGTTTGGCGCTTGCCCGGCTCAACCGGTATCCCTGTTTCTGGGAGGAGGTGATATCGTATCCCATCAGCCGGAGCTCGTTGATGTTCTTCCAGACGGCCGATCGGGTTATGCCAAGTTCGTCGCTGATCTTCTCACCGGAAATGGGCGCGTCTGACCGTTCGAGGATATCGAGAACTCTGAATGCGGAATCCGTCATTGTTCGATCACCGCTTCGAATCAATCTGCTCGGAGGGGAGCGGGCAGGGATCTTTTCCGCATACCTGCTTGAGGATTGCAGACTGATGTTCCATGAGGGTGGCGAGGTCGAAGATGCCGGTGATGTCTACGATCCCGATCGCACCGATTGCCGATCCGTCCCGGTCCCGTATGGGGGCAACCGATACCGGGACGCCTTTGTACGCTCCCTGCTCCGGAGTGACATGGATAAGGGTGTTGGTCCGGATCGCTTCGAGGAGCACCGGGCCATTATAGTTCCGGTCGATTACCCGGCCGTCCTCGACGCGGACCCCGGCCCGGTCCCGGGACTTCGCTGTAACCGGAAGCCGGTGGATCAGCTCGTGAATCGCGAGGACAAGAGGCTCGAGGTCAACGGCCTCAGCGCTGCAGGATACGGTATAGCGGTGCATGGGAGACTCTTATAATTCTGGTCATTCTCTTTCTAGAAGAATATTGTGGAGGGTGTTTTTCAGAGTTCCGTGAAGACGGAAATGATCCGGCCCGGATATTTTTACGCATAAGCAGTCTTTATGCCGCGGAAACGTCTCGGACGAACCGGATACACGCCTGCCGCCCCCCCTGGCCTGGCCTGCATGGATCAGAAAATCACATCGACTCCGGTACAGCAGAAACCTTTCAGGAACCCGCGGGACGGGTACTCGTGAATACTGGTCACTACGATCCTGCCCTTACCGAACGGTTTTTCCACCATGACCGGCTCCCCGCCGGCGCTGCAGACCGTCATCCAGCCGGGAGAAGAGAATGTGCCGTCACATTCGATCTTTTCCGCATCATAGTCTTCGATCAGGGACCATGAACCTGAAGACGAAGTGCAGGTGATCTTCCGGGGATGCACCTCGTGGCGGTACGTGACCGGTTCCGGCAGCCAGTCATAGGCATCCGGCTTCTCAGCGGCGGCTCCGAAAACAAGGAGATTTCCCCCGCCTTCCACAAAGGATTCGATCCGTTCGGAAGATGCCCTCACCGCGGGCAGGATCTGTGAGAACTGGGGGTTGGCAAAACCGGTCGGGATGATCAGACAGGAGAAGTGCCCACGGTAGAAAGGGGCTGCCAGCATGTGCGGCGTGACCAGCTCGCACGCGATCCCGCAATCCTCGATGTACCGGTTAAAATACTGGGACGACTGCCAGACAAAACCGGCCCGGCAGTTCATCCCTTGATCACTCCCAGAGGGGAGAGACGGGCAACCAGGCGCGAGATCCCGACATCGTGGACTACCTGGACAACCTCGCCGCTCGGTTTGTAGACCTCGGGCGCCTCGTCAGAGATCGCGTTATCGCTGTGGGCACGGACGATGATCCCCCGGCGAAGCAGCCCGGCTGCGACATCGCTCCCGCTCAGTTTCTTCTTCGCAGCAGACCGGCTCATGAGACGTCCGGCGCCGTGGCAGGTGCTGCCGAAGCTCTTCTCCATCGCCTCGCGGGTGCCGCAGAGAATGAACGACGAAGTACCCATGCTGCCGGGGATGATAACCGGCTGCCCGATCCCGGAGAGTTCCCGTGGGATATCCGGTGAACCGGGGCCAAACGCCCGTGTCGCGCCTTTGCGGTGGACGCAGAGCCGCGTCCTTTTCCCGTCGACGATATGTTCCTCCATTTTCGCGACATTATGCGCTACATCGTACACCAGCGGCATATCCTCGTGTGTGAGGGAAAATGCCCTCATGAAGACCTCGCGCGCCGCATGCGTTATCAGCTGGCGGTTTGCCCACGCGTAGTTGGCGGAGGCGGCCATTGCCCCGAAATACGCTCTTCCTTCCACCGACATGACGGGCGCACACGCGAGCTGGCGGTCGGGGACAGCAATCTGGTACTTCTTCGTCGCGGTCTCGAGGATTTTGAGGTGGTCTGTACAGGTCTGGTGACCGAGGCCACGCGACCCGCAGTGGATCATGCAGCACACCTGTCCGGCACGGATCCCGAAAGCTTCTGCAGTCGCGGGATCGTAAATCTCCCGGACGACCTGGATTTCCAGGAAGTGGTTACCGGATCCGAGGGTCCCTCCTTGCGAATAGCCACGCTGCTTCGCATGCGACGATACCGCACCGGTATCGGCGTCCTTCATCGCCCCCCCCTCCTCGCACCGTACCAGGTCGCGTTCCAACCCGAAACCGGATTCGACCGCCCACCTGGCGCCCCGGAGCATCATCCCGTTGAGGTCCCCGGATGAAACCCTCGTCCTGCTCTTGCCCCCCACTCCGGTCGGGATTTTCGTAAAAAGGCTCTCCACGAGGTCTTTCCGGCCGGAGACCTCCTTCTCTCCGAGAGGAGTCGTGAACAGGCGCACTCCGCAGTTGATATCGAACCCGACACCTCCCGGCGAAATTACCCCTTCTTCAAGTGAGAATGCAGCGACTCCGCCGATAGGAAAACCATAGCCGAGATGGATGTCCGGCATGGCAAGGGAATTCTTTATGATACCCGGCATCGTGGCGACATTCGCCAGCTGGTGGATCGCACCTTCCTCAAGCAGACCTCCGAGGCGTTCAGAGAGGAAGAACCGCCCGGGCACCCGCATGCCCTTCACAAACCCGACCGGTACCTCCCATTCGTTCTCCCCGGTCCGGATGACTCCGTCAATCATGTATACCGCCTCCAGACTCCACCGTCGCGCCTATACATCAAATACGATATCCACCATATATCCGTTCGCCTCTTTTCTGACTGCAAGGCCGGTATACGAGATCCCTTTTACTTCCGTTCCCCCTGCATGTTTTTTTGGATCAAAAGGTTCCCCGTGAAGGATCGCCGAGAGGTGCATTCCTTCTAGGGAAATATCTGCTGCGGAGAAGACCAGCCCGTCAACTTCCGAGATAAAAAGGACTTCCGAAAGAAAATCCGCAAGGAGGGACTCGTAGTCCGGTGACGAGAGGTCTAACCTGCGATCTGTTCCGGCGGACCGGTCCTTCCCGTACATCACCTGCATCAGCGCATCGAAAACATTGGAGAAGAGTGCGCCGATTGAAGCGGCCCTCGCCCGGATCCTGATGTCGGCCGTGTGGGGAAGCTCTTCAAAACTCATCCGGTTCGCGCCTGTCCGCATTGATATCGTCGTAAAACGGGATCATGTCCGTCCGGATGCTGTGCAGGAACCGTGCCTGGTGGATTGATACGTAAATCGTGTGATTGCCGGCTTTTAAGAGGAGATCCGTCCGCTTCGGGGGCTTTATGTGGACTGGCAGGAGGACAGGGCCGCCGCAGGACGTAGAAATCCGGAAATCACACCCCCGCCGGTTGATGTACTCGATCACTTCCTGGCCGACCGCAACTTCACCCATGCCGGCACTCTCGCGGGGATTGGAAAACATTGTCTAACTACTTAGGATCCGGCAGTAAAAACGGTTATGGATCGGGCCTGAAATTCAGGCTCCCACGATCCTGCCGACAAGATCCACGTACTTCTCCTTGAGCTCGTACGTGTTCATTCCCTCCGCAGTGCGCGTGGACCGGAGAATCCCGATCCGGGAAGTAATGATACCAACCATCGATGCAATGGCGTGAAAGGTCACCGAGAATTGTTTCTGGAGTTCGGCTACCAGCTCCGCGATTGTTATCGATCTGATCCTGAGAAAGAGCCTGAGTACTTCCCGCCTGATCCCGGTCCTGTCCCGTGACAGGTACGCTCTCAGCCGTCCCTCGATGACTCTCTTGATCTCTGAAGGAGATCTCATAATGCTAGTCTCAAAGTTCTCTCTATATATAATTTTTCATTTTTTCGGTTTTTTGGTTCCCGGAACGGGTTTTCAGCCGTTTTCCAAAGAGACAAAAATGTTCTGCGAAAAAACACGGGCGGGATCCCGGAAGCCGGAGAGTGCCGGAGGACATCTGGTAACTATTTAATTCTCGGTCAACAGATGATTACGACATGGGATTGATCAACTATACCCCTGTCATCGAAAAATACACACCAAAGCAGTTGGTGATAATCCCGCTCGTGCTCCTCGTGATCTCCCTCGTCCTTGTCACGGTGAGTACGATCAATACGGGGATGCCGGTGAAGCCGGGGATCGATTTTTCGGGAGGCACTGCGGTTTCGATCGCAACTTCAGATACCAAGGACCAGATCCAGGCAACTTTTGGCGGGTACCCGCTGAACGATATCAGTGAAGGACCGAACAACGGGAAATTTTTGACCTTCGGCGTGATGGATGATGCCCAGTTCAGGAACCTGACGAGCCTGATAAACCAGAAGTATCCCGATGCGAGCATCAACCAGATCGGTGAGACTTTCGGAAAGACACTCCAGTACCAGGCCGTCCTCGCCCTGCTCTTCTCATTCATCGGTATGGCGATCGTCATCTTCATTGCCTTCCGGACCTTTGTTCCCGCGGGAGCGGTGGTCCTTTCGGCATTCGCCGATATGGTGATGACCGCGGCCGTGATGAACATAGTCGGCATTCCCCTCACGCTCGGCACGGTCGCGGCTCTCCTGATGCTCATCGGTTACTCGGTCGACAGCGACATCCTGCTGACAAACCGGGTGCTGAAACGGCAGGGAAAACTGATTGACAAACTTGTCGGGGCTTTCCATACCGGCATCATCATGACTTCGACGACGATTGCCGCGGCGACCGCGATGTTCATCGTCGCCTGGTTTGGATCGGTCCAGATCCTCTGGGAGATCTCTGCGGTGCTCCTGATCGGACTCTTTGCGGATATCCTCAACACGTGGCTGACCAATGCAGGGATCCTGAAATGGTACGTCCAGAAAGGAGGCGGGAAATGACCGGAAAAGGCCTCAAGGCGCTTCTCCTCGACTGGCGGGTCGCAACCCTCCTGATACTCGTAATCCTCTCGGTCGTAGCGATCTTTCCCCACCCCGACCAGAACGGCAATATCGCGACAAACCTCCAGTACGGGCTCGATCTCCAGCAGGGTGCGTGGCTCCAGCTCGAGATGAAAGGCGAGGTGGTCGGGTACACAACGACCCAGCCGCTGGACACGTTCATCGCCAACCTTTCCAAACAGCTGGACACCGGCGTCGTGCAGGTCGACGCAAACCACCTCGAGATCCAGAAGGCCTATAACCAGTCTGACCTGGACCCGGTATTCGCTGCCAACGGGGGGACGATCACCAGCTTCTCCCCGGGTGTATCGAAGGCGACTGCCGACGACGTGAAACTCATCCTCGAAAATAAGATCAATACCCTGGGGACAAAGGACGCCAAAGTCAATACGCTGACCGGCCTCAACAACGTGGCCCGGTATATCCGGGTGGAGCTTGCCGGCGTTGACATGAACCAGGCACAGGAAGTCGTGGGCCGGCAGGGCAAGTTCGAGATACGGATAATCACCACCAATAACCAGACCGAACACGTACTCTCAAGCGACGTGATCACCAGCGTCCAGACCCCGACCCAGGAGCCTGCGGGAAGCAACAACTGGGGAGTCAGCTTCACGCTCAGCCCTGAGGGAGCGGAACAGTTCCGGGAAGCTGCCATAAAATACGGTGCAACGGTTGATCCGGCGAAACATAACCTGATAATGATCCTCGATAACCAGACGGTGTATTCCGCACCGCTCTCGAGCGACCTCGCGGCAAAGGTCCAGACAACCCCGATCACCCAGCTCTATGCATCGACCGGGACCGGGACGTATGGGACGCAGCAGGCGACCGACCTCGAGATCCACCTCCGGGCCGGAGCACTGCCGGTCGACGTGAGCATTGCCGGGTCGGGCGGGGTCTCCGCACCTCTCGGGGAACGCTACAAGGCCATGGCACTCCTTGCCGGGATCTTCGCGCTGATAACGGTCGGGTTCGTCATCTACTACCGGTACCGCGAACCCAGCATCGTCCTCCCGATGGTGCTCATCAACACTTCCGAGATCGTCATCCTCCTCGGGTTTATCGCACTCATCCGCTTCCAGATGGATTTGCCGACCATAGCAGGACTGATTGCCGTGCTGGGGACCGGCATCGACCAGCTCGTGGTCATAACCGATGAGATCCTCCACGAAGGAAAGGTCCCGTCGCCAAATCTCTACTTAAAGAGGCTGGCCAGGGCACTCAGCATCATCGTTGTCGCCGCAGCTACGGTCCTTATCGCCATGCTCCCCCTCGCGGTCATGGATCTCTCGACCCTCAAGGGCTTCGCCATCATCACGATCCTCGGTGTACTGGTCGGGGTAATAGTCACCCGTCCCGCCTATGGGAGGATCATCATGGAGATCCTCTCCAAATAGGGATACCATACCTTTATCTTTTTTTTAATCGACTACTCTTGCGGGAAGGACAAGCATGAGCAGACCTGTTCTGTATGATTTTTTCGCCACGTGGTGTGGCCCCTGCCGTATGCAGACGCCCATTATCGAGGATCTGGAGAAAAAGATGGGCGAGGCGGTTGAGTTCCGTAAGATTGACGTGGACCAGAATATGGAGCTTGCCGAAAAATACGACATCCGGGTCGTCCCCACCCTCATCATCGAGAAGGATGGGAAGGTTGTTCAGTCGCTGGAAGGGGTAACCGATGCCGCCACGCTCGAGAAACTGCTGAAGCCGCTGGTGGGATAAGTGAAGATCGGCATCGTCGGGGGAACCGGGGATATCGGCGAAGGGATGGCGCTCCGCCTTTCACCGTTTTTTGACGTAACCGTTGGTTCGCGGGAAAAAGAGAAGGCGGACAAGACCTGCTCGAGTTGCATCAGCACTCTTCAGGAACGCGGGGTCGAATGCACCCTGTCGGGGCAGGCGAACCAGGAGTGCGTGGAGGAAAACGATGTGGTTATTCTCGCCGTACCTTTTAAAAACCTCGAGACCACCATCGCGTCCGTGACCGGTTTTGAGGGGAAGATCGTCATCTGTCCCGTCAACCCGATGGAAAAACGCGATTACTTCGTCTTTGTTCCGCCACCGGAAGGATCGGCTGCCCTCATGGCCAGGCGTCTCCTGCCCCCGGGCACCAGGATCTGCTCGGCATTCAACACGATCGCGGCGAACAAATGGCGGGCGATCGATGAGGAACTCGATTACTCTGTTCCCGTGACCGGTGATGATGAAATGGCGAAGCGTATCGTGATGGGGATCGTGGACAAGGTCTCGAAGCTCAGGGCATTCGATGCCGGCCCGCTTGCGGCGTCGTCGATGGTCGAGGCCCTGACCCCGCTCCTCCTCAACATCGCCCGGTACAATAAAATGAGGGACGTCGGGATCCAGTTCCGGTGAACCGGGTAATCCTAAGGGAAAACACGGCTCATTTTTGAGCAGCCCCTGGTGGAACATTTCCCGGGCAGAAATCCTGGAGGAGAAACGATACCAATGTATTCTTCCGCGTTTGAACGGATCGGAAAGCGGCTCTTTTCCGAACACCTGGTGGGAGGGAATTTCGGCAATATCAGCCAGAGGGCCGGGGAAGGGTTCTACATCAAGCGGACAGGGACCTATCTCGACGTTGCATCGGATCCGGTCTTTGTTCCCCTCTCAGGCGATCCTCCGAAAGACGCTTCTACGGAGTTCCGTGTCCACCGGGAAGTGTACGGAAAATCCCGGCACGCGGCGATCGTCCATGCCCACCCGCCCCATGCCGTCGCCGCCTCCCTGGTTTTCGATGCGATCAAACCTATGGACAGTGAAGGGGAGATGCTCTGCCCGGTCATCCCGGTCGTGACCGGGGCTCCCGGTTCGCAGGAGATCGCGGACAACGTCGCTGCAGTCCTCGAGCATGCGAACCTGGTCCTCGTGCGGGGCCATGGCACGTTCGCGGCCGGGAAGAATCTCGATGAAGCCTTTGTCTTCACCTCCCTTGCCGAGTATTCGTGCAGGGTTCTTTCATTGCAGGCGGGATTCAAAGGCGGCAACCGGTAACCCGGATGCGGTATTTTATTCCTGGGGAAAATTCTTGTTTTTTCCGGCGGACACAGGTTGTAAATCAGATGGTGTCCCCCGCCGTTATCATGTAGATCAGATTTTTTCACACCTGTCTCTTTAGCACGGCCATGCTCCACGGTCCGAACGGTCCGCAGACTGTGAGGACGAGAAGAATCTGAAGGATTCTTCACAGGGCGAGCCCCGATGAGTGGCAGCCTGCGATGCGGGCTGACTCGCAGAAGCCATCAGGCTTCGAGGCGGCGAGCGCCCGTGGCCACATCGCAATTCATCAGAGTATTATGAGCTTTTTTTTAGAGGGAAAATGTGATTTGTAGAAAACCTGCGTATAGTCCTGAAGTAGCGATGGAGCCACGGGCGCTCGGGGTCTGTCGACCCTCGCCCCGTGGAGCACGGCCGTGGATCGAATTATGGTAACTCAGGAATATATCAAAAAATGAGAATCAGATCGAAGGGGGCTTCCATCCGGCAAGCAGCCTCCATCTTGGTTTAAGGTAGAGTCACTTTCACTTTTTCCATTGCGTACAAATGAGAATGGTTTTTCCGAAAGCATATTTTCCAAAAATCAAAAGAACAATAAAACGCCCAGGTCGGAATTCGAATCCGAGTCGATTGCGTGACAGGCAATCATGATAGGCCACTACACTACCTGGGCATGAATACAGTAATCCCGCCTCCCAGATTCGAACCG
>DASPUR010000080.1:0-2869 GCA_035622795.1 Methanoregula sp.
CTCCTCTACCGGGAGGAGAACCCGGAGATTTTCAATACCATCGAATCGCTCGCCCGCACGGCAACGCGCCCGGATGCCGAGGTCGTATCGGAACAGGGGGCGGTCCACCAGATCTTCCGGATCGCCGATCCTCCCGCCCTCTCCCGCCTGGAGAGACTCTTTTCTGCTGTCCCGGCACTGTATATCGCCGACGGCCACCACCGGGCAAAAGCTGCGGTGAACGTTGCAGACCGCCGGGCTGCAGCGGGCATGCCGGTCGATCCCGAGGTCACGCGGTTCATGGGGGTCATGTTCGCCCATGACCGGGTGAAGATCCACGGGTACAGCAGGCTCCTCACCGACATTGGCCGGTTCACGCCCGGAACATTTCTGGATCGGCTGAAGGAATCGTTCAGGGTCGAAGAGTACGGGAGTGTCGACGGCAGCAGCTACAACATCGTACCAAAGATCGATAATCCGGAAAAATTCCACATCATGCACATGTACCTCCGGAAAACGTGGTACGAATGCACGCTCCCGGCCGATCCCTGTGCAGCATCGCTCGATTCCCTCGATGTTGAAGTCCTGCAGCGCAACGTGCTCGGGCCTCTCTTCCGGATTACCGACCCGCGGGGGGACGCCCGGCTCCAGTACCTCGGCGGGGCACGGCCGGTCGCGGATCTGGAAAAACTGGTTGACAGCGGCGACTTTGCAGTCGCGTTCGCCATGCAGCCGGTCCGGGTCGGGACGGTGCTGGCAATCGCCGATGCCGGGGGGGTCATGCCACCGAAGTCGACCTGGTTCGAACCCAAGCTCCTGAGCGGGCTCGTGGTTCATACCTTTCCTTAAAAACACCAGACTTTATTCTCACCTGAGTCAACCGGGTATGGTATGATCACCATCGCGCTCCCGAAAGGAAGCCTCGAGGCCCAGACCCTGCAGCTCTTCAGGGAAGCGGACCTGGAAGTCAGGCGCACCGACCGGGACTACAACCCCCGTATAAACGACGACCGTATCGGAAAAGTGAAGATCCTCCGCCCGCAGGAGATCCCGACGTATGTGGACAAGGGCTACTTCGATCTCGGGATATCCGGCCTCGACTGGGTTCACGAGACCGGATCGGATGTGGTGGAGGTTGCCGACCTCTCCTACAGCAAGACCGGGGAAGGCAACGTGAAGATCGTCGTGGCGGTCCACCGCGACGAGCCGATAGAGGACGTCCGCCAGATCCGGCCGGGCAGCAGGGTGACAACCGAGTACCCGGAACTGACCAGAAAATTTTTCGAAAATCTCGGGGTCCCGGTGCAGATGTTCCATTCGTACGGGGCATCGGAGGCAAAGGTCCCCGACCTCATGGACGTGGTCGTCGACCTGACCGAGACGGGGACGACCCTGCGGAAGAACGGGCTCAAGATCATCGGGCAGATCATGGAGTCGCACACCGTTATCATCGCGAACAGGACGAGCTGGTCAGACCCGCAGAAACGCCGGGAGATCGAAGAGATCAGGACCCTCCTCTTCGGTGTCATCGAGGCACGGCACAAGGTCCTCCTCACCATGAACGTCCCGACCGGATCGATGGAGAAGATCGTCGCGGCGTTGCCGGCGATGAAGACCCCGACCGTGAGCCGGCTCCACGGGATCGACTACTACAGCATCCAGACGGTGGTCCCCAAGAATACCGTGAACCGGCTCATCCCGCAGCTCAAGGCCTGCGGCGCTGAGGATATCCTCGAGATCCCGATCGCGAAGATTGTGCCGTGAGAACCAAGACTCAATGCTTTTTTTCAATGGTCAGTTAACGGAACTTTCCGTTCACAGGAGCCCCATAGCCTCCCTCGCGATTGTTCAGGTTTTACCTTGAACCGGAGACAGATTTTCAGGACAGTTCCGATGCTCATCAGTAATAAATTGTTAGTAGCAGCCAATCTGGTGGCTGATCCCGGAAGAGTGGAGTAAAAAGATTATTCAAGTTTGATGTAATGCTTCCCAGCATCGCCGGGCTTGAGGATTTCCAGGATGGGTGTATTCGACGGGTTTGCATCGTACACCGAGCCCTTCACGATGACATCGACTCGGTCTCCCGACGGGAAGAGTGTTTCATCACTGGCATCGATGGTCAGGTATTCCTGCTCGTGGTTCAGCGGTCCTGTCATCGTGATCGCGCCACCGGGGGCTTCGATCCAGTGGGGGGTGGCGCTGTCGGGGTCCTGGAACATGACGTCTTCCAGGACCGGGTACTGCCCCGACGTTGCATTGTAAGTCCCGGTATAGGTCGTGTTCCACGTTATTTTCAGGAGATTGTCGGTTGGCCATCCGGCAGCGCCAACCTGGGTGAGGTTATCGAGGCTCAGTGTGTTCTGTGTGAGAGCGCCGCCGACCCCGGCCTCGCGAATGTTACAGATGAGTGACGGGATGAAACTGGAAGAAGATTTTCCGGTGGATGCATCCGTGAATGTAATGTAGGAAGCGGTATCGTTGGGGCCAAACATCTCGATGGACCCGGCCTGGGTCAGGTTAAGGCGGAAGGTGGTGAGCCACGTCTGGTTCAGTTTGATCGTCCCGACGTTAAATACCATGTTCCCTGCCATCCAGCCGGCAGTGTCATCCTTCGTAGCGTTTACGATCTCCAAAATCTGGCCGGCCGGCGTCTGGATGAAGGATCGGTTGTATGTGGAATCGTACATCTGGGGCTGGGCATGGACACTGTAGCTGTAATTCATGTATTGTTTGATATTTGGTGACAGGACATTGTTGATCTCCACGTTGCCGAAGTTCAGGTCCATCTGCGTGTTGCCACCAGCCGTCTCTTGCAGCAGGCCGGCGATTTCCGTATATATGTTGTTCAATTGGTACCCGTCCTGTGCTGCAAAATGGACTGCGTTTGTCT
>DASPUR010000081.1:0-6026 GCA_035622795.1 Methanoregula sp.
CTCCTCTTTTCGCGGTATCGGAAAAATCCGGGAAGGCGCTTTTTTACCCGCTCAGGATTTATCCCCGGAAAAAGTCGGCTTCCTGCGGTACTATGACCTTTCCTCAGAACCAGCCCCGGAAAAATGATCACCGGGGTCCCGGAGATCCGGTGCCCCGCGTGCTCTTTGCAGAGCGACAGAGGTCCTGCGCTGCAATCCCGGCAACCGTTGCCAGGACAAATACGACGCCCGCCAGTGCAGCATAATAGCAGAGGCCCAGGGCGATCCACAGATCGGTGGGCCGCGAGGTAACCATACCGGGCGGCCAGGCCATCCATGGATCGTTGTACTGCCCGTGTGCTGCCTGAACGAGCAGGTATGCGAGAAATACGGCGGCTACGATAAGGCCGAGGAAGACGGCGCATGCCGCCACTTCGGCCCAGGCCTTTTTCATCAGGCCAAAGGATCCCGCGACCGCCTCCCGGAGGGTCTTGTGCTCAAGAACCACGAGCGGAATGACAAACGGGGTGAGGACGAACAGGAACAGGTTGATAGCCGCATAGATCAGGGCCCACATGAACCCCAGCGGATAGATCCATAAGAGCAGCGAGCGCCCGCCGTAGCCCGGGACCTCGGTGAAGACATACGGGTCCATGGTCAGGTTGAACGGGAACTGGCCGAGAATGCCGGTCAGGTATGGGCCGGGGAGGTCGAGGAACCGGAGCCCGGGTGGCAGACCAGTAGAAAAAAAGACCCAGGCGCGAAAAAGCAGCAGGCCGGCGAGTGCCAGGACAGCAGACCACACCACGATCGATCCCAGGTATTTTTTTGACCCCGCAAGCCCCGCGAAAATCGGGACGGGACCGTTATTTTCCGACGGGACACTCAACGATAAACCCGCAAGCAGGAACAGCAGGCACACGAAGGTTGCGAACTCGACCAGAAAGTCGGCGGCGTACCCGATGGTTGCGGAGGACTGCAAAGGGTGTCCGGCAAAGAAGAGGAGTGCCTGGCCGAGCGTGTTTCCTGCAAACACCAGCCCGAAAAGGAGCGCAAACCAGAAGAGCTGACGGTTCCTTTTAAGGGTCGCCATCCCGGCAAGGGCTGCCCCGACCCCCCGGCGGATTGTCCCCGGGCCGCTGCCCCCGCCCTCCGGGAGCCCCGCATACGCGGGTCCCGTCGGGATACCGATTCCCGCCTGCAGCGTATGTACTGCCGGTGGTTTCCGGCACAGGCCGAGCCGGTGTCCAACGAGTCCGGATACCCGGGTCATACCGCATCCTCCCGGATCTTCGCGAGCAGTTCCTCTGCCATGGTTGTCGGGTCCCGGGTCTTCTCGAGTTTTATTCCCAGCTCGGTTGCGAAGTCCCAGATGAACTCGATACATTTCGTGAACTCGTCACACGACCCGCAGTCGCCGTCATGCTCGTACCAGACCTGCATGCCGTGTTTCTCGGAGACAAAGATGAATGCCGCAGTCTGGAACGGGACGGACCACCCGGACAATACGCCTTTTTCCACGTCGATCCTTTCGATACGGATCCGGTTTGCGCCTGCCATCTCGCGCAGCGATGCATCGATCTTCTCGTCCATCACGCGGAGCGCCTGGGAGACCCCCTGCCGGGTGATCCCCAGCATATTTGCAATGGAGATATTCGACTGCCCGCTGCGGCGCATCTGCCAGAACCGGAACTGTTTCTCGTTCACCGGAAGAAACATATGTAAATGTATGGACATTTACAATATAAAATTTACTGCGCTACTCACACGGACGATTAATCCCGTGTTCCATCCCGGACACGTTTTGCCGGTGAACCTTGCCGGATAGTTCCTGAGCCGGATCCCGGCTGGCAGAAATTTTTCCGGATCAACCTCTTCACCCACATTTTTTTCCAGGGCGCGCCGGAGCCCCCTATGCCTTTACTTACTGTTAAATAATGAGGAAAAGAAATATTCGCTGACCAAGGTTCGCCTTTGCCCGCTCCGATGCCAGCCCGGCGGTGCTGCTCCGCGACCGGATACCCGTCCTCATAGAACCTGTTCCTTTGGCCCCGTGCAGGGAGAGAGAAAAACGATGAGACTTCCCCACCTGAACCTCACGAGCTGGATTCTTGTGGGGTTCCTCCTCGGGATTGCCACCGGCCTCTTCTTCGGCGACCTTGTCTCGGTCATGGCACCGTTGAGCGACGCGTTCATCAAGGCCTGGCAGATCACGATCCTGCCGTCCGTCGCGCTCTCCCTCATCGTTGGCATCGGGAGCCTGAAGCGGGATACGGCAAAGGCGATCGCGCTCAAGGCGTTCCTCATCCTCCTGCTGTTCTGGGCGATCTGCGTGATCGGGTACTTCTCGTTCCAGCTGGCCTTCCCACCCCGGATGCAGGCCTCGTTCTTCAGCACACAGGCGCTCGCCGGGACAACCCCGCTCAACCTCGTCGACCAGTTCATCCCGGCCAATCCCTTCCTCTCGCTTGCGGACGGGATCATCCCCGCCACCGTCATCTTCTGCCTCTTCCTCGGCTTTGCCCTGATGCTGGACGACGGGAACGGGCCGGTCCTTTCCATCCTCCGGTCCCTGCTGCGGGCGCTCGACCGCATGACCCACATCATCGCACTGACCTTCCCGGTCGGCATCTTCGTCATCACGGCCGTGACCGCCGGGACCCTGACCTTCGAGGGGTTTTTAGACCTCCAGGTCTTCATCGTAACCCTCGCCGCCGCCGCGGTCCTGCTCGGGCTCGTGGTCATGCCGCTCCTGATCACGTGCTTCACCACCTTTGGCTACCGGGACATCCTTGCTGCCTCGTCGCGGGCGATGCTCCTTGCGTTCTCGACCGGCACGGAGTTCATCACCCTGCCCTTAATCTCCGAAGGCGTGGAGAAGCTCTTCCGGGGCAAGGACTGGGACCCCGACACCCACACCGGAAGCGATGACGGGAGCGGGGACACGGGCCGGAGGGACGTGCGGTCGTACAGCGAGATCCTGGTACCGGTAGCCTACACCATCCCGCTGCTCGGCGGGCTCGTTCCCTTTATTTTCATCCTCTTCGTAGCCTGGCTGGACAAGAACCCGCTGAACCTCATCGACCAGCTGAAGCTGGTCGCGGTGGGGATCCCGAGTTTCTTCGGATCGTCCAAAGAATCAGTGCTCTCGCTCCTGGACGTGATGCGACTCCCGGAAGATGCGTACACCCTGTACCTCAGCTCGGGGATCCTGCGCCAGGCATTCGTCGCCCCCTTAAGCGTCATCTCGATCTTCTCGTTCTCCACCATCACCATCGCATACACTACGCACCGGGCCCGGTTCCGGTGGAAGCGGGCGGCCCTCTCGCTCCTGGTGGTCCTCCTTCTCGGAGCTCTCGTGATCTCCGGGCTGCACGCAGGCTTTGCCTGGATGCTGAACGGAACCTATCACGGTGGCGACCTGATCTCCGGGATGGAGCTCCCCCTCGATCTGGAGGGGAACCGCCTGGACAGCCTCGTGAACACGACGGTCTACCTCCACCAGGAGGATGTCCCGGTCCTCCCCCCGCCGCCGCCCGGCACACGGGACGAGATCCATGCGATCCGTGACCGGGGGGTGCTCCGCGTCGGGTACAACCAGAACAACGTCCCGTTCGTCTTTTTTAACGGGAAGGGAGAACTGGTGGGGTACGACGTCGAGATGGCCTATGACCTCGCGAGGAACCTGAACATCTCCCGGATCGAGTTCGTCCCCGTCACGGGGACCACCCTTGCCGAATCCCTCGACAGCGGCTACTGCGACATCGTCATGTCCGCGGTCGTGGTAAACACGGACCGGCTCGAAGCGATGAAGTTCACCGACCCGACCGTCAATGTCCACCTCGCGTTCGTTGTTCCGGAATGGAGGAAGAACGAGTTCACCCGGCTCGACGAGGTGAAGAAGATGGAGGGACTGCGGGTTGCCGTGTACAACAACACCGCCCTCGTCCCGGTCGCAAAGCGCCTCCTCCCCAATGCCACCATCGTCCCGATCGACACCAAAGAGGACTTCTTTCTCGGAAATAAGGCCGATGTCATGATGATCTCTGCCGAGGAAGGATATACCCTGACCCTGGAGTACCCGGTCTACGATGTCGATATCGTCCAGCCCTACGATTCCTACCAGATGACCTACGGGTATGCGGTTGCAAAGGACAGCAGCGACTCCTATCTCCTCGCGCTCAACTACTGGATCCGTATGGAGAACGATTACGGGATGCTCCAGAAGAAGTACAATTACTGGGTGCTTGGCGAGGTCCCGGAAGCTGTCCAGCCCCGCTGGTCCGTGGTCCGGGACGTGCTGCACTGGGCTGCCTGATCCGTATTCCTGCCCCGGAAGATTCTAGAGCTCCGGATGCAATCTGACCGTAAAGCGCGAGCATCCCGGCCCGGGGAATAAGATTTTTTTTAAATCCACTCCCTACCGGGGAAAATATGGGGTCACGACAATGGGGCCGGAACAGGAAAAAACCAGGGCCGGGAAGGGAAAATCCCGTCCCGCGGATGCGGTGACTGCGGGCGGAATTCCCGGGGAAGCAGAGGAGCGAAGGATCCGCCCGGCCCGGCGGATTTCCCTCAGGCCTTTTTCCGTTTCCGACGTGGATTTCGTGATATCCCGCCAGCTGGCGCTGTACAACGCGGAATACGGGTTTGATTCCGGAACCTGGAAGGCGTACCTGACCGGGGGCGTCCATGCATTTCTGGAACAGTTCGATCCGGCACGGGACTGCATGCTCATCTGCGAACAGGACGGGCTTCCCGCGGGTTGTATCGCGATCACGCACGCGGACGCGGCGACCGCACAACTGCGCTTCTTTTTCCTGGAGCCGGCAGCCCGGGGACAGGGCGCCGGGCGCCTGCTCCTGGATCAAGCCGTCGGTTTCTGCAGGCAGAAGAAGTACGACCGGATCGTGTTATGGACGTTCAGTACGCTCCCTGCCGCAAGGCACCTGTACGGGAACAAAGGCTTCCATATCACGGACACCCGGGAAAATACCGAATGGGGCAAAAGGATCTTAGAAGAGCGCTGGGAGCTGGAGCTGTAGGTTTTTTCCGGGGGTTTCCCTTTCATTACCAGAAACACCTTGACATGTGCCGGTAAACGGTCAGGCACCTCGTGTATGCGGCAGGGCAGGAGATGCCCCGGGAAATTAATCCGGTCCCCGTTGGTTGCTGCCGGATACCACGGGAACGGGAATACCGGCGGGAACATATCATCAGCGCCGGGCGCCGGACCCGGCGTTTGCGTACTTTTTAGATAACCTGCTGTTTTGCGCTTCACGCACCGAGGAATTTCAGCAGCCCGTACACCAGGAACGCGGGCCAGAGTATCGCCTTGATGACGCCAAGGACTCCGCCGAGCAGGCTCGTTGCCGTGGTGAGGTAGTACCACAGCGCACCGAGGAAGCCCAGCCCGTAGAGTGCGCCCCCCGACCCGTGGCAGCACATGTGCTTTTTCATGCCCGCGACCCCGCACCAGTTTTTGGTGCCCTGCTCAGATGGTTCTGCGTCCATGCCGATCAACTCAGTCCAGTTCTCTTCTCTCCGGAGTTATAAAGGAAGCAGGTGGAGGGAACGACAGGGAAAGAACCGGTCCGGCCCTGCCCGTCCGCGCCCGATTGCCCGGTGCGGCAACCATCCAAACACTCATAAGCTCACGGGATAAGGAACGAATCGAGGAATCCTCATGTCCATAACGGACTGCCCGCCCGGGAATTTCCGGTTCCGGGTGAGATGGCTCGGCCGCTCTGTTGCCTGCTTTGCGGAGGTCTCCCCCCTCCCGGAAAAAAGTACGGGTGCCGGCTCCTCAAAGACCGGTTCCTCCCGCCCCGGCATCGGGCCGGAAGGCCAGGGGACCCCGTATTTCATCAGTCTTGACCGGGGGGTCGCTTTCGATCTCGGGTTTGAGCAATGGATCAGCATGGTGCGGAGTTTCGGCCCTGCAACGGGAAAAGGGTCCCTGCTCCCGGAATACAAACGCCCGCTGACCATCGAGGTGTATGACGGGAACGGCGAGATGGAATATGCCTACCACCTCTCCAGCTGCT
>DASPUR010000082.1:0-18989 GCA_035622795.1 Methanoregula sp.
AGGCGTATGCCCTTATCGCGTCCCAGGACTGGCCGGCAGTCCGCAGGCTGCGGTCCGCGGCGGCAGCCCCGCTCATCAACGTTATCCGGGACAAGAACCCGGCGACCCGGGCAGCAATCGTCGGGCTGCTTGGTGAGATCGGAGGACCGGATGCGAAGCGTACCTGCGAGAATGCGCTCAGGGACCCGGACCCGGGGGTCCGGTGGAGCGCGGTCATCGCCTGCAAGATGTGCGGGGTCGACACCGCATCCATTCCCCAGATCCTCGCCGACCGGCCACGTGACACTCCCAGTGCCCTGGGGGCGGCGATCCTGAACCTCTTCTTCTTCGGCTCCGGGTACGGGTACATGGGGAAGTGGTGGGGTGTCCTCGTCTCCCTCTGCTACATGGGCATCATCGTCACCATCCAGCTCAACTGGAACGTGCTGTTTCCCTACGTGTACACGTACCCGGTAACTGCGATCTTTGCCGTCCACACCTATTACACGGTGAAACGGATGGAGGATATGTGAGATAAGCCATGTCAGTGTTTTCCTTCCTTGAGCGGGAGCCCGATACCGATGCCATGGCGAAAAACAGGGATATCCGGGGCCTCGTCAGGGCGCTCCGGTCCCGGAACACCGATGTACAGACCCGGGCCGCCCGGTCGCTCGGTACGCTCGGCCCGGGGGCCCTCGATACGCTCATCCCTGCCCTGAAGACCAAAGACAGGACCACAAAACTCGGGATCATTGGTGCCCTTGCGAAGATCGGGGATGCCCGTGCCCTCGGGCCGCTCACTGCCTCTCTCCGGGACGAGAACAGCGAGGTGCGGTGGCAGGCAGCGCTGGCGCTCGGTGAGATCGGCGATCCGGCTGCGACGGGGCCGCTGCTGACCGCCCTCAGGGACCCGGACAAGTACGTGCGGTTCGGGGCAGCGATCTCCCTCTCAAAGACCGGGTGGAAACCGGAGGACCCGGCTGAACGGGCATACTATTTTGCCGGCCTGCAGGAATGGCGGGCGGTCCGCGAGATCGGGAAACCCGCGGTACCCGCCCTCACCGGGCTTCTCCGGGACCGCGACAGCACGGTACGCACAAAAGCGGTCGAACTCCTCGGGTCGATCGGGGAGACGGACGCAGTGCCCGCGCTCATGCGGTCGCTCGGGGACGAGAACCGGGACGTCCGGTGGAATACGGTGCTCGCGGCAACAAAGTGCGGGGTCTCGTACATGCACCTGCCACGCGGGATCTCGAAACGGCCCCAGGAGACGAAAAACCCGTGGATCGCGGGGTTCCTCAACTTCCTCCTCCCCGGGACCGGCTACGCGTACCTCGATCTGTGGTGGGGGGCCCTGATCTTCTCGTTCGACGAGCTCCTGACGGTCTGGATCTTCAGGATGGAGGGGGACAACACCTCGTTTGCCCTCCTCCTCCCGGTCTATCTCGCGCTCGGGGCCCACGCGTGGTACATGGCGACCAAGATTCCGAAGGACCCGCCATAACCGGATGACAGCCGTGCAGGTACCTGCCGGCCTCCCGAGCCGGGACCTGCCGTATTCTAGGAGTCACCGGGGCAGAACACTCTCCACAAGCGAGATAAACCGGGCAGGGCCACATTCTCTTTTACGTGCAATCCATGATCGATCCCCGTTCCTCCCTCATCATCGCCTGCCTTGTCATAGCAGGGCTGGCAGCCCCGGTCTCGGCAGCAGGGCTCGTGCTCGACTGGAAAGAGACCCCGCAGTCCGGAAACAATTATGCCGGGGTCAGTTTCTCGGCAAACGACCAGGCCGTCTTTGCCGGCGGGAGCCAGCTGCTCGTCCGGTCCTGGTCCGGCGACCGCGAGTGGGGCGGGAAAGCCGGGACCATCGCCGCGATGAGTGCCGATGGCAACTGGGTCATCTCCGCAAACGGGGACAGCGTCGTGATGTACGACCGGACCGGTTCCGATGTCTGGACCCGCAACATCGGGAACCATATCCGGGCGGTCGGCATCTCTGAAAATGGCTCCTTTGTTGTAGAGGCCGACGACACGGGACTCATCCAGTCGTGGGCGTGGAACGGCGACTTCATCGGCCGGAACACGAGTTTCCCGCTGGTGAAGGCCATCGCCATATCCCGCGACGGCTCGCTCGTCGTCACAGCGACCGATAAGGGGCTGGTGTTCCTCAGCCCTGCCTTAAACCTCCTCTGGCAGGACACCTCCAACGGGAGCCTCGACCAGTTCATCGCGATCTCTTCCGACAGCTCGACCGTGATAACGGCCGGGGACACGCGGGTCTCGTCCCATTCCCGGGACGGGGGCCTCAACTGGATGGTGAATTTCCCCGGCACCATAACCGATATGGGGTGTTCCGGGGACTGCCAGGTCATCGTGACCGGGGGGCAGGACGGCACGGTCCGGGCGATAAACCGGTTCGGGATCGAGCGCTGGACATTTTCCGCGGGGCCGTGGGTCAATGCCGTGGGGGTCTCGCGTGACGGGCTGACGGTCGCTGCCGGGTCGGTCAACCGGAACCTCTACGTGCTCGACGGCGGCGGGAACCTGCTTACCACGTTCAGGACCGACTCGATCATCGGGCAGCGGTCGGTCGCCGTGGACAGCTACGGAACCCGGATCGCGTTTGCCGACCAGAACACCCTGTACGGGTACACGCTGCGGAGGGACCCGGTCTTCACCCCCGATACGGTCCGGACCCCGGTGATCACGACTCCCGCTGTGCCGGTGACGACCCCCCTTCCGGCACCGTCCGTGACCAACGTTCCGGAGACCACGACCATGCCGGAACCCACGCCGACGCCGGAATCGGGGCTCAGCCCGGCCCTTGCGTTCATGGCCGCGGGCGGAGCGATCCTCGCCGCACGCCTGCACAGGAAATCCTGAAAAAAACTGTTCCCGTTTTTCCGGATCGTAAAAGCACCAGGAAAATACAAAAAACGGCCCGCCTTTTTGCGGACAGCAGTTTCTTAACCCTGCCTTTTTTCCGGGATCCGGCGGAACAGACCTCCTGTGCCGGACCGGACGAAAATACTTCGGGATACCGGGGACGGGACCGGAGAGGACTGTCCCGCGGAGCGTCCGCTGGGATCCGAAAGAGGGAAGGGAAGATCAGGGGAGGGGAAGAGAAGGGGGGAAGGAGAGCGAAGGGGGAAAAAAGAGATTTTATTCTTCGACGCTCTTTGCCCGCTTGACCCGTTCCTTGGTCGAGAACCCGGTAAGGGCGTCGAGATACCGCCGGAATCGCTTGTTGGTATCGATGATAACTTCGTCGGTGGCCGAAGTGTCGGACTGGGTATCGATTATTACCGACTTTCCTCCGGATGCCGGCGTCACATCGAGCCGCAGCAGCGCCCCGAACGCGATACGGTAGCCGTTCCCCTCTTTCTTCGGCTCGACCCCGAAACAGCTCCTGAGCTCCGCTGCGATGCGGGCGTCCAGGTCTTTGGTGAGTCCGCGCTTGATGGGATATTCCTGCATAATACTTTTTTAGTAGTATGTGTATGTTAAGCTAATGACGGCAGACACACCCGGCGATCTCAAGATCGTATCCAGGCCGCTTCCTTCCGACGGTACGGCGGTCCTCATGGGCTTCCCGGGAAGCGGGCTTGTGGGTACGATCGCACTCCAGTACATGGTCGACCAGCTGGAGTTCGAACTGATAGGAACGATGACCTCCAAATACTTCCCCCCCCTTGCGATGATGAACAAGGGGGTCATCAACGAACCGGTCCGGCTTTACCTGAAGGACAACATCGCCGCAGTCGTCGCCGATATCCCCATACACCCGATGATCTGTTACGAGATAACCAACGGCATGCTCGACTGGCTCGAACCGTTCAGACCCAGGGAGATCCTGACGATCGCCGGTATCATCACCAACGAGCCGGAGAAGCGGGTGTTCGGTGTGGCGACGACAGCCGAGGCCCTCCAGCGGATCGCGGACCTCACGCTCGTGCTCCCCATCGGCAGCATCTCGGGCATCGCTTCGAGCCTTCTCACCGAGTGCAAGGTCCGGAACATTCCCGCGTACGGCCTCCTGGGCGAGACGGTCAACGCTCCCGACCCCCGGGCCTCTGCTGCCACCATCGAGGTCCTCAACAAGATGTACGACCTCAAGCTCGATGTCCAGCCGCTCATCGAACAGGCGGTCGAAATAGAGCAGAGCATGGGCAAGATCGCCGAGGAAGTGCAGCAGTCGGCCGAGACCTCGCCGAAAAAAGACCTTCCGATGTACGGGTGATCATGATGAGGTGCCCAGCATTAACCGGAATATCCCCTGAAGTGATCAGGGAGCTTCGGGGCGGGAGACCCCGGACGATCGAACTCCAGAGCGCCCACAATATCATCACCATCGCGGGAGTCACTCCTGCTCCCGATGCGCATGTATTTCTTACCTCGGTAGACCTCGCGGACTTGAGCCCCGGCGATTCCGGGTGCTGTGCGTTCGTCCTCTCCACCGCGATCTCGATGAAACGGATGGTCGAGGTCTCCCCGGGATCCTATTACGAGGAACGGGAGCGGATGTCTGCCCGGGTCCAGCTGAAATACTGCGGTTCCTCCGTGGTCAAGGAAGTCTTTAACGAAGGCCCGACGAGCCCCACGGAAGTCGAAGTGCTCAAGTCCACGTGTTTCCACGCGGGGTAGGATCTTTTTTTTAATCCGCTGGTAAAGCGGGAGTAAATCAGGTTTGCCGGGTCTGAAGGAGGACCTTAACGGCCGGTTAAAGAAGCGAAGGCTGTCCCGAAAAGGGAGAGGGTCGTTTAGTGTTTCCTCATCACCGCGATCGCAAGGCCGGCCGCACCCAGGATCACGAACAGATCAAGAGGCGACTTTGCCGTCGTTGATGTCGGCCAGGGAGTCGGGACCTTGATGGTCGATTTCTTCGTGGTTGCCACGGTCCTTACCGTCGTCGGGACCGTATAGATGGATGTCGGTGCCGTGGTAGGGGCGAGGGTGACGGTCGGGAGGTACCCGTATGCGTCCGCGGTATTACCGGCGGTGACGGTCACCTGCTGGGACAGGTCCTGATACCCCGTCAGCTTGTAGGTCACCGTGTACGTTCCCGGAGTGACGTTGGTTAGAGTATAGGGGGTCCGGGCCTGGAAGACGTTGTTGAGGTATGCGCCTGCCCCGGTCGGGTTCGAGGTGAATGCGATCGAGCCGTTGACGTCCGTGGCAGCGTTGATGGTGAACGTGGGGCCGCAGACCCGGTTGGTACCGTCATACAGGACGCAGGCGGTATAATCTCCCGGACTCTGACTGGTGAGATCGATGGTCCCGGTCAGCTGCGTTGTCGCATAGGTGCCGACGGTCCCGACAATATCATTGTAGCCGGTCCGGATCAGCCGGATCTTTGCATTGGAGGTCGAGAACCCGGTGCCGGTAATAGTGACCGTTGCCGTCGTGTTCGCGGCAGCGCTGGTGGGGGTGATACCGGTGACCGTGGCAACGGACGATGAGCTTACGACGGTAAATCCATTCTGGAGCGTAGCCGTCCCGCCGTCGCTGTTGAGTACGACGACATTCCAGGTTCCTGGCGCCGCACCGTTGATATTGAACGAGCTGGCGATACTCGTCCCGCCGGTTATGATGTTATTTGCTCCGGCAATGGAAGTCGACCCGTTCGTCAGCGTCACCGTTATGGGGGACAGGAAGCCCGTGCCGGTGATGGTGACGCTGACAGGCCCGTTGTTGATACCATTCGTCGGGGATATGCCTGATAATGTAGGAGCTGAAATCAGTGTCGTGGCCTGAGCTGTTGCGGTAGCATTATCAGTTACCGAAACCGTTTGCGAGGGTGAATCTGCATAGCCGGTCAGTTTCAGGATAATTGTATGACTCCCCGCCGTTACATTTGTCAGGGTATAGGGCGTCACCTGGCCGGTGCTGGTTCCGTCGAGCCAGATTGCGGCACCGGCCGGACTTGAGGTTACTGCAACATTCCCGACTGCGGAAACAGGTGCAGGAACAGTGATGGTCGCCAGAAGCAGGGCGATAAGGAATATCATCAGTTTCATTCGTTTCATTGTGCACAAATCCCGGACATTGTTTCGTTGATAATGGTGGCGGGCAGAGACAGATATATTTTTTTACATTTATCGGCAGCACGAAATCCGGCGGTTCCGCCACGGTCTCCCGCCCGGTTCCCTGCCGGAAAACACCCGATCGGGCCTCGCGCACCCGGGATTACCGGCCGGAAAAACACGATCCATTAAATACGCCGGCAATAAATCTGACTATAAGGACAGTCAGGTCAGCCATGTTTCAGGATATGAAAAAATACGGGATGAAGGAATGGGCGCAGGTGGTCTTCATGATCATGATCCTTGCAGCAGGAGGGTACCTGATCATCTACAGCGTGTACATGATGACGGTAAACCATGATCCGAACTTCTTCATGTTCTCCATCGCGATGTTCGGGGTCGGGTGCACGGCGATCTGGTTCGGGATCAGCCACGTCGATATCCAGACCACGGAAGAGAAGCTGGAGACCATCACCTCGCGCCTCGACGAGATCAACAGGAAGCTCGAGAAGCAGTGATTTTTTTTAATAGCCCGGGTTTTCCCGGTAACCTGAATCAGATTAATTACCCCGGAACACGAATGTTACCGGCATCAAGCCGGGGCCTGTGGCTTAGCTCGGACATAGCGCCGGGCTTCTAACCCGGATGTCGGGGGTTCGAATCCCCCCAGGCCCGTCTTTTCTCATCGGAATTCCGGACTTCACCTCGTGATCCTGCACGCAATTTTTTATTGAGAGGTAAAAAAAGAGCTTTACGAGCAGTTCAAAACAAAGCATCGAAAGAAAAAAGGAATGCCGGGCGTCTTTCCGGGCAGCGTGCCGCCTGTTGTATTCCTGCCTTCACCGTCGCGGCGGTGCTCCCCCCTTCACCCGCACGCCTTTTTGTCCGTGTGACTCCGCCTCATGCATTGCGGAAATCCCGACGGTACGGGGAAAAACTAAGAATCGGGGAGTCCGGGGTGCAGGCCTCCCGCCTGAAAAAGAAGTTACTGGCGGGCCTGTTCGTCGGCTGGCTGGCCGTCGGCAGGTTTCTGGAGGATCTGGACGTCGGCAATATTGTGCTGGCGCAGTGCGAGCTTCTTTGCCTTGAAGATGTTCTTGCCATCCTTGCCGATGGCGATGCCGCGGTCCTCGTCCCGGACCTCGACCTGGACGGTCTGCTGGTCGGGTTCGCCTTCGAAAACGAGCGAGGTCACCTGGGCGGGCAGAAAACAGTTCCTGATAAACTGCTCGGGGTTGCTGTTGTATTCCACGACCTCGATCTTCTTGCCCATCACATCGGAGGCCTTCTTGATGGAGGCACCCTTCTTCCCGATCGCGAGCCCCATGTCGCCCGGGTTGATCACGAAGATGAGCCGGGCGTTCCGGTCGTCGACTACGCAGTCGCGGCTTCCCGCCCCGGTCAGGCTCTCGAACTGGGAGATGAGGCGCATGCAGTCCTCGGTCAGTTTCACTTCGACCATATCATGCCCTCTTCAGGGAAAGAATATCTGACTCGCCGGGGCTGACAACGGCGAGCGTGCTGACCATGAACGGTTTCCCGCATGCCTTGCCGAGCGCGACACTCGAGCCTTCGAATGTGTGGATGAAGATGTTTTTCTGGCCTGCAAGTTTTGCCTTGAATGCTGCGGGGCAGTTGCCTGCGACGACGACCATCTGGGCCTTGCCCGCGTTGATGCACTTTTCGGTGTTGTTCTGGCCGAGAATGACGTTTCCGGTCTTGATAGCTCTTCTGAGTGAAGCATTAAAATCCATGAACAATTCCTCTATGGTTTTTTAAAATTTTTTATCCCTAGTTACTCTGTTGCCGCACAGCAATAAGTTTTACATCGCCTGTCCCGAGCTGGATGGGCTGGCCGACGATGACGTTCTCGGTGACCCCGCTCAGCTCGTCCACCTCGTTTGCCACCGCGGCATCGAGGAGGTGGTTTACGGTCACTTCGAACGCAGCACGCGAGAGGACGCTCTCCTTCTCGCCGGCGATCCCGTGCCGCCCGATCTGCTTGACCTCGCCCTCCATGCACATCATGTCCGAGACGAGCATCAGGTGGCGGACATCGACGAGGATACCCTGTTCGTTGAGCGTCGATACCGCTTCGTGTATGATGGCGTTCCGGGCAGCCTCGACACCGAGGACGGTCGCGATCTCGCTGATGTTGTTGGTCCGTGTCCGCGTGGTGTCCACGCCGGTGACATCGAAGACGTCCTTGAGGTTGGAACCCTCGGTGTAGAGGATGTACTCGCCGGACTCCTTCCGGACGACCACACGGAGGATATCGTCGATGCCCTGCACGATCACGTTCCGGACGTGTTCAGCGAGCTGGAAGAGGTTCTGGTAGCTCTCCTTGTCCTTGGGAGTGAAGACGACCGTCGCGTTCGGCTCATCGATCTCGTGCTCGAAATCCCGGTAGTGCCGGCGGTCGCGGATCTTCTTGGGCGCGATCTCCATGATCTCCATGGGCGCTATCTTCCGCTTGTCGCAGACCTTGGTGTTGAGGTGGACGACGACAAGCATGTTCTCCATGTCGGTGGTGATGTCCCCGAACTCGTGGAGGGGGGCCGCCTCGATCTGCCAGCTGACTTCCCGGGCCCGGTCGCGGTCGTTACCGAACTCGGGTTCGAGGTACACGGTCATCGTCGGGGTGCTCGGTTCTTTCCGTGCGTCCATGATCTCGATGAGCCGGGGCAGGCCGAGGGTAACGTTGATCTCGGCCACACCCGCGTAGTGGAACGTTCGCATCGTCATCTGGGTACCGGGCTCCCCTATGGACTGGGCGGCGATGACGCCGACCGCCTCGCACGCCTCAATCCGGGTGCTCTGGTACTCCTTGAGCACGCGGTCGAGGATCAGCTTGAACTGGGCGTCGGCGATCTCCTTCCCGTCAAGGAATTTCCGGAGCTGGTCCTTTGTCTTTTCGGGGAGGTCCGCGGCCCCGATCTTCTTCTCGTATTTCTCTGCGATCGCCATTTATTACACCTCCTCTTTCAGGATGCTCTCCACGATACCCTTGACGTCGACCGGGTCGCCAAACGCGCTCTTGGTCGGGTCGGTCCCGTCTTCCCCGTACTCGAACTGGATGATCTTCCCGCCGGTTGACCGGACGGTACCGTCGTACGCGACTTTCAGGTCCTGCAGCGCGTTGATCATCCTGCGCTGGAGGTACCCGCTCTGCGATGTACGAACCGCAGTGTCGACAAGCCCTTCACGGCCGCCTATGGCGTGGAAGAAGAACTCGGTCGGGTTGAGGCCTCCCTTGTAGCTGTGCTGGATGAACCCGTGGGCGTCCGAGCCCCGGTCGCCTTTCTTGAAGTGCGGGAGGGTCCGGTCGTCATAGCCACGGACGATACGCTCGCCACGGACCGACTGCTGGCCGATACAGCCGGCCATCTGGGTCAGGTTCAGCATCGAACCACGGGCACCCGAGACCGCCATCACGACCGCGCTGTTCCCCAGGCCGAGGTGACGGCCTGCGATCTGGCCGGTCTGGTCACGGGCCTTGCCGAGCACCTGCATGATCTGCATCTCGAGGGTCTCCTCGACCGTGCGGCCGGGCATCGGCTCGAGCTGGCCGTCCTCGTAGATCTTGATCCGCCGGGTGACATCGAGGGCCGCGTTCTTAAGGACATCCTCGATCTGGCCGTACTCGGTCTTCGAGAGGTCTTCGTCGTCGATACCGAACGAGAAGCCGTCGAGCATGATCCCGCGGATCGAGAGCTTGGTCATGTCGTCGATGAAGTCCGCAGCGCGGCGCATCCCGTACTGCCGGATGATGCGGTTGACGATCTGGCCGTCGAAGGCACCGATGGCCTTCTTGTCGATGGTGCCGACCTCGAGCTTGCCGTCGATGATCTTTACGTACCCGTCGCGCTCGCAGAGCTCCTTTTTGCACTCGTCGCAGTTCTGGCAGGAACTCGCATGGAAGACCATGTTGAGCTGGTCGGGGAGGATGGTGGAGAAAACCTGCTTGTTGCTCCAGTACTCGATACCGTCCTCGGTTTTTCCGGGGGGAGGCATATGCTCGACCCCGGTATACTTGAGGAGGTAGAGCGCCTCTTCTTTCGTGAACCACCGGACATCGTGCGTGAGCATGAAGACCCCCGAGACGTGGTCGTGGATGCCCCCGATGATGGGGCCGCCGAACCGCGGGGAGAGGATGTTCTCCTGCACGGAGATGAGGATCGTGGCTTCGGCCCGGGCCTCTTCAGTCTGCGGGACGTGCATGTTCATCTCGTCCCCGTCGAAATCAGCGTTGTAGGGCGGGCATACCGCCGGGTTGAGCCGGAATGTCCGGCCTTCCATGACCTTTACCCGGTGTGCCATGATGCTCATCCGGTGCAGGGACGGCTGCCGGTTGAAGAGGACTACGTCCCCGTCGCGGAGCTGCCGTTCGACCGTCCATCCGGGCTCGATCATATCGGTGACCGTATCGAGGTTGCCCTCGGCGAGGCGGAGCCGGCGGTTGTCCGGCCGGATCACGTAGTTTGCGCCGCAGGGAGCATTCACGTCCGGGCGGGACGGGCCGTTCCGGGCGATCTGCTTGAGTTCGTCGATGTTGGCAGACGTTACCCTGACCGGGATCGTCATCTCGTTGGCGACCGCGCGGGGGACGCCGACCTGTGAGACCGACAGGTTGGGATCGGGGGAAATGACCGTACGCGAGGAGAAGTTCACGCGCTTCCCGGAGAGAGACCCGCGGAACCGTCCGTCCTTGCCCTTGAGGCGCTGCGAGAGCGTCTTTAACGGCCTGCCGCTGCGGTGCCGTGCAGGGGGGCATCCCGCGACCTCGTTGTCGAGGTAGGTCGTGACATGGTACTGCAGGAGTTCCCAGAGGTCCTCGATGATGAGCTGGGGAGCTCCCGCATCCTGGTTTTCCTTGAACCGCTGATTGATCCGGATGATGTCGACGAGCTTATGGGTAAGGTCGTCCTCGGACCGCTGTCCGTTCTCGAGGATGATGGACGGGCGCATCGTAACCGGGGGCACCGGGAGCACCGTGAGGATCGTCCATTCGGGGCGGGCGACGTCGGGGTTGATACCGAGCGGTATCAGGTCGTCGTTGGGGATCTTCTCGAGCCGTGCACGGATGTCGGCAGGCGTGAGCTTGTGCTCGATCTTCTTTCCCTCCTCCACCACGACTTCCGAAAAGGTCGTCGGTTTCTCGAAATTGATCTTGAGCTGCTGTTCGCCGCAGTGAGGGCAGATCCGCTCTTTCTTGACGTCTTTTTCCGACAGGAGGTCCCCGGTCTGGTCTTCTTCGGTGCCGACGACTTTCTCGATCTCCTCGGGCGAGAGGAGCACGCGTCCGCACGAGCGGCAGGTGACACGCAGCAGTTTCCGGATCAGGCGCGTGTAGCCGACATGGATAACCGGCTTTGCGAGCTCGATATGCCCGAAATGCCCGGGGCATTCGCTCGCCTTCTGGTCGCAGGTCTTGCACCGGAGGCCGGGATCGATGACGCCAAGGTTTAAGTCCATCAGGCCCTGGGGGTACGGGAACCCGTCGTCATCGTAGGTGTCGGCCCAGATGATCTTCCGGACGCTCATCTCGCGGATCTCCTTGGGAGAGAGCAGGCCGAACTCGATCTGTCCGATTCGTTTTGGGGATGGCATGTTACACCACGTCCTGTAATTTCAGCCGGGGAGCTATTCCCATGCTCTTCATCTCGTCCAGCAGGAGCTTGAACGCATAACTCATCTCTACCGAATAGATATCGGTCTCGTTGCCGCAGGCAAGACAGCGGGTCATGTTGCGCTTCCGGTCGAGCATCGCGACCATCCCGCAGTGCGCGCAGACGTATTCCTGTACCTTGTCGGACTCATCGAGCAGGCGCTCCTTTAAGGCCATCGCTGCGCCGTGGCCGATCATGACATCGCGCTCCATCTCACCGAACCGGAGACCTCCTTCCCGGGCCCGGCCTTCGGTGGGCTGGCGGGTGAGGACCTGGACCGGCCCGCGTGACCGGGCGTGCATCTTGGAGGAGACCATGTGGTAGAGTTTCTGGTAGTAGATGACGCCGATGTACACATCGGCCTTGAAGGCTTTCCCGGTGATGCCGTCGTACATGATCTCCCGGCCGTTGTGGGAGAAACCGAGGGCTTTTAGGGAGGCCCGCAGGTCTGCCTCACTCTCGCCGCCAAAGGCGGTGGCATTGATCCTCCGCCCTTCGAGCGATCCGACCTTGCCGCCGATCATCTCGAGCATATGCCCGATGGTCATCCGGCTGGGGATAGCATGGGGGTTGATGACGAGGTCGGGTGAGAGACCGCTCTCGGTGAACGGCATGTTCTCCTGTGCGGTGATCAGGCCGACAACGCCCTTCTGCCCGTGCCGGGACGCGAACTTGTCGCCGACTTCCGGGACACGGAGGTCGCGGGTCCGGACCTTGACCAGCCGGGAACTGTTCTCACCTTCGGTGATGATGACGGTGTCGACAATGCCGTGCTCGTTACTCCGCATCGTGACCGAGGTGTCGCGGCGCTTCTCGACCGCGATAAGCTCGCCCGTAGGCTCTTCGAGGAACCGGGGCGGGGAGGTCTTGCCGATCAGGACATCCTTCTCGGCGACCACGGTCTCCGGGTTGATGACGCCGTCCTCGTCGAGGTTCTTGTAGGACTCCGCGCCGTGAGCGCCTGCGACTTCCTCTTCGGGGACCTCTATCCGGTCGATCTGGCCGCCGGGGTAGCGGCGCTCTTCCCCTTCATAGGTCCGGAAGAAGTGGGACCTTCCGAGTCCGCGCTCGATCGAGGCCTTGTTGAAGATGAGCGCATCCTCGATGTTGTACCCTTCGTACGAGAGGATGGCGACCACGAAGTTCTGACCGGCAGGCCGGTCGTCAGAGCCGATGAGCTCCGAGGTCTGGGTATGGGTGAGCGGTTTCTGGACGTAATGGAGAAGGTGCCCCCGGGTGTCCGGGCGCAGCTTCATGTTGGCCGCTCCAAAGCCGAGGGCCTGCTTGACCATCCCTGCGCCCATCGTCACACGCGGGCTTGCATTGTGCTCCGGGAAAGGCACGTGGGCCGCACCGATACCGAGAATGAGGGAGGGGTCCACCTCGAGATGGGTGTGCTCGGGGGTTACCATATCCTGGTTCATCGCGATATAGAGATCCTCTTCTTCCTCGGCGTCGATGAATTCGAGCATCCCGCGCTGGACGAAGTACGAGAGATCGATCTCGCGCTTCGCGAGATTCCGGAGATCTTCATCGGTGATGAGCGGTTCCCCGTTTTTCAGGACAATGAGGGGGCGTCGTGCACGGCCCCGGTCCGTGAGGATGACGACATCCCCGTTGAATTCCTTATGGGAGACGTTCACTTCCGCTGCGATCGCGCCCTGCCGGCGCATCGAGCGTATATTCCCGACAAGTGCTTTCGGGTCGTCGATGAGGCCGACGAGGGCCCCGTCAACGAAGACACGGGATTTCTTCATCGGGCATCCCCCCTGATGGGCTCGACGCCAAGACTGTGAAGGATCCTCATGATCTCCTGTTCGTCCTCCACGCCCTTGGAGATCTCGACCATCTGTGCGAAGTTCTTGACAAGGCCGCAGTTCGGGCCTTCGGGAGTCTCGCTCGGGCAAATCCGGCCCCACTGGGTGGGGTGCAGGTCACGCGCCTCGAAGTGGGGCTGTGACCGGGAGAGCGGCGAGATAACGCGGCGGAGGTGGGAGAGGACAGCCATGTGGTCGACCCGGTCGAGGAGCTGGGAGACACCGGTCCTCCCGCCGACCCAGTTACCGGTTGCAAGCGGGTGGAGGAGACGCTCGGTCAGCACGTCTGCACGCACCGCAGTAGCGATCGAGAGGTCGCGGTGGCGCATGCTCGCGCGCTCGAGCTGGTACTTGATGTCCCGGGTGAGCCGGTTGAGCGAGATACGGAACAGGTCTTCCATCAGATCGCCGGCAAGTTTCAGCCGCTTGTTGGAGTAATGGTCCTTGTCGTCGATCCTCCGTTTGTCGAGGACGAGATCGAAACAGGACTCGGCCATGCGCCCGAGGAAATGGGCCTTTGCGAGCCGAACCGAGAGGACAGCCTCCTCGTACCCTTCCTCGCCTTCCTTGAGATCGGGAGGCATCGCATAATTGAGGTGGGGCAGGAGATAGTTGTCGAGGACGAACTCTGCACGCTTGCGCTGGTAGTCCTTGGTCTGGTTCGGGGCAAGCTTCTTTCCCACGTACATGACACCGCCATCGACCGAGTCGCACTCGCTCTCTTCGAGGTTCTGCATCATGAACGTCAGGATGTCCTCATCGGTAGACACCGCGTTCACGACCTCCTGGTCGTTCGTCATCCCGAGCGCACGCATCAGGTCAACGAACTTGAGGTGGCCGGCAACGGACGGGAACGAGACCTCGAGGAGGTTCTTCTTGTTCCGTTCGACCACCACAAGCGCGCGGTACCCGCGGAACTGCGAGAATACCTTGGCCACGTAGATGCGCTCATTGTACCGCTCGGTGAACTCGGTCATGATCTTGTTGGACGCAAGGTCTTCAAGCGTCATGAGCACGCGCTCTGTCCCGTTGACGATAAAGTACCCGCCGGCATCGAACGCATCCTCGCCGTGGACCACCCGCTGGGCATCGTCCATGCCGTAAAGGTTGCAGGCCGAGGACCCGATCATGATGGGCAGCTGCCCGATCGTCGTGACGATCGGTTCCTGCCGGTCTTCGCCGTGGACGAGCGTGAGTCCCAGCTGGATGGGTGCCGCGTACGTCAGGTTGCGGAGGCGTGCTTCGCTCGGGTACAGTTCGCCCTGCGAACCGTCCGCTTCCCGGACGAGCGGTTTTTTCACCTCGATGCTTCCCAGCTCCACCCAGACCGGTTCGTTGTTCTTGCCCCGGTTCTCGATATCGGTCTCGATGATACGCTGTTCATTGACCACTTTCTGAAGATTATGTTTCAGGAAATAATTGAAGGAGTCAAGCTGGTGGCGTGCAACATGCTCCCGTGAAAAGTATGCCCTCGATAAAATGCTTCTGTCAATCAGACTGACCAGCCCCGGATTATTTTTTCGGTCTCTTGATCACGAGACGGAACGCCTCGGCCCTGCCGGCCGTGTGGCTCGCCCGGATAATTCGTATAACATCATCGGCATTCGCACCGATCGACTTGACCGCAGGATCGTCGTGGTAAATTTTAGGTAATTGGTCCGTGGTAATGTTGTAGCGGGTGAGGAGCTCTGAAACCTCTTCCTCGCTCATGATAATATGGTCCGGCACCATCACGTGCTCCAACACATTCAGTTTGGTGCTCAATGAAAAACCCCCTTACAGATGAACAGATTTCCTCTCATGCATCACCGCAAAAAACCCACGATTTCTCGTGGCAACGGGCCCGGAGGGATTTGAACCCCCGACCACCTGGTTAAAAGCCAGGCGCTCTACCGAACTGAGCTACGAACCCTGACTGTATCCGGATGTACAGCATTATAACAATGCCAGAAACCTATATAAAGATTCCCTCTTTTTCACGCCTCACGGCGAAGACGGGACTTCACCGGAAAACGTGAGGTTGATCTCTTTGAGACGCTGCTCGTCCCGCTGGATCTTCTCTTCGAGATTGCGGAGTGCGTCGATCTCATCCTGCGGTACCTCACGTCCCGGGAAGTTCATCCCGCTCGAATTCCTGAGGACGACGAGAAGGTTTTTGTCCACTTCTATGCTTTTTCGCAGGGAAGAGTATTCTTCGACGAGCTTGGAATCAAAGCCGGCGTTTTTGGCAACCACCGATTCCAGCTTCACATCGGACCGGCGCCGGAAGACCTGCTGGATCGATTCCATCAGCTGGGTCGGGTTGACCGGTTTCGAGACAAAATCCTCGATATTGAGACAGTGGTTCTGCGCTTCCTCGGCAGTGATCTTCTTAGCCGAGAACATGAGCACCGGGATGTCCCGGGTGGCCGGGTTGGCCTTGATCTTGTCCAGCGTCTCCCACCCGTCCATCGGTTCCATCATTATGTCAAGGAGAATAAGGTCCGGGACCGACTGGGAAAGGATCCCGATTGCTTCGTCCCCTCCGTACGCGGTGAGGATACCGTACCCTTTCCGCTTGAGCAGCGCCGCCAGCCCGTCAACGATGTACAGGCTGTCGTCCACGATCAGGATTGTCTGGTCCACCCGCGTCCCCCGCACCGGAACCCTTTCCCCGGCCCGGTAAGACGGGGAGAATAGTCCGGTTCGATCACACTATGTTAATTTCTTAAGCAAAGTATTCAAAGGTTTACAAAATGCCAGATATTCTCCTGCACAGCCTGCGAGCCACGCTGACCACAGCTCCGGAGTCGCGGTGATCTGCCGGAATTATTTTTTCCCGGTCGTTCCTGCCAGTTCTTCCTTGATCTGCTGCAGCCGGGACTCCTGGAACCTGATGTTGGTCTCCATGCTCTTGATCGCACGGGAAATCTCGTCGCTGACCCGGACCTTTGCATCATTAAAATTATACGTGGTTTCGAGGATCCTCATCAGGCGCTTGTTCACATCGATGCTCTTGGAGAGGCGCGCGTATTCGGTGATGATCTCGGAATCGAACCCTGACTGCCGTGCCAGGTCCATATCGGACTTGATCGACTGCCTCCGGTTGAGCACGTGCTCGATGGCGTCGTAGAGCTCCCGGTGCGTGATAGGCTTGAGGACGTAGTCCTCGATATAGATGCCGTACTCCTGTGCTTCAGCCGGGGTGAGCTGCTTGGCAGTGAGCATGAGGACCGGAATATCCTTGGTCTGGGGATCTTCCTTTATCCGTTCGAGGGTCTCCCAGCCGTCCATCGGTTCCATCATGATGTCCAGCAGGATGAGATCGGGGGTCACGGTCTTGAGGATCTCAAGGCACTCTTCACCGCCATAAGCGGCGACAGTCCGGTATCCCCCCCGTTCAAGCATGGTTACGAATACATCGACAATAAAAGGGCTGTCGTCCACAACGAGAATCGTATTCATTATATCGCCTCACCGATATCCTTTGCAACCGCGAGTATCTGGCCGCTCACCTTCACAGGATCCACATTCTCTTTCATGATGGCAGCGATGAGAAAGTTATCGCCGGCCCCCATGATAATGGTTGAACTCTCTTTCGACCTGATGATGACGGATTCCATCGACTTCATCCGTACGATGCTCCCTACGGATTCTGCAGATGCGAGGATAGTCGCGGAAAGAGCACCAAACCAGGGTTCGTTCATCTCACGATCAAAAAATTTTCCTGCAATGATGCCGTCACGGGAGACAAGGGCACACGCAGCGATGCCATCAATCGATCGTATTCTGTCAATGAACGCTGAGATCTTCTCTTTCAACATGATCCTCATCCTTGTGCACTACCCGTCTATTTCATAATACCCGGTAGAAGGATAAATACATATCTTTTTTTATTGCCGCCCGTTCTGCTTCATTTTGTGCTAAAGTCACAAAATAACAGACAAATTGCCATAAATTTCTCCTGCCGATGACGAGAGGCTTGGAAATGCGGGTTTATCGGATCCCCGGCCAGAACCATCCGGATTCTCCTCTTTTGGGAATAAATACTTCACTGTTCCTGCCGGGGCTCCAAAAGGGACACGGGCGGCGATCCGCAGGAAAATTCGGCCACGTCCACCGGTCTTTAATAATTTATAAATATCTGCCACCCCCAATTTCTCTTTCAAAAGGACTCCGATGTTCAGGGCATATACGATCACTTCGGGTAAAGGCGGCGTAGGGAAGACCACGCTCACGGTGAATCTTGGAATCTCGCTCTCGCTCCTCAATCGCGAGACCTATATTCTCGACGCCGATATCGGTATGGCTAATATGGCGCTCATCCTTGGGATGGACAACGTGCCGGTAACGCTTCACGAGGTTCTCGCGGGAAAAGCAGATATCGAAGATGCCATCTATGAAGGCCCGGCCGGGGTAAAGGTTGTGCCGAGCGGGATATCCCTCCAGGGGTTCCAGCAGGCTGACCCGGACAACCTCCGGGACGTGATGCGGAAACTGGTCGACCGGTGCGAATTCCTCCTCATCGATGCACCGAGCGGGATTTCCAAGGAAGGGGTTGTCCCGCTCTCTGTTGCGGATGAAGTGATCCTTGTCGTCAATCCCGAACTCGCCTCCATGGCTGATGCCCTCAAGACCAAGATCCTCTGTGAAGTGATGGGCGGCCGGGTGTACGGCGTCATCCTGAACCGGGCCGGGCAGGAACACACGGAGCTCCGGTCGCACAGCGTCGAGGACGTGCTCGGAGTCCGCGTGATCGATGTTGTTCCCGAAGATGCCAATGTCAGGAGGGCCGCTGCGTACAAGTCGCCCTGCGTGCTGAAGTATCCCAATACCGGTGCAACGCACGCCTTCAAGCGGATCGCAGCCCAGATGTCGGGGGCGGAATACGTAGATACGGAGAAAGAACCGGAGAAAGAGGGGTTCGTGGACCGGCTCGCGCGGGCCGTGTTCCGCTGAAAGGATGGTTCGGGAGTCAGGTACGGTATGGCATACGAAGGCTTCATGGTCATTTTATTCGGGGGAGTAATCGTTGTCCAGCAGTTCATCATCTACCTCATGTATGTCAGGATACGGCAGCTCCTCAACGAGATCGACGCTATCGAAGGCAAGATAAAAATAACGGATACCGAGCTTGAGAACCTGATCATGCGGGTCGAGGAGTTCAAACGGGGTAATCTTTAGAGAGGCCGGACCTCTGGCCCCCTCAATTTTTTAAAAAAAACAACAAGATACATAAGCAATATCGTCCTATTAATTGAGAACGGGGCCATAGGGTAGCCTGGCCATCCTAGGAGACTGGGGGTCTTCTGACCTGAGTTCAAATCTCAGTGGCCCCATAGACCCGCGTTGTTTTTCGGGCTGTCTTTATGAAAATCACTGATACCTGCACGGACTGCCTTCTTTCCCGGGTCAGCCTCGAGTGCCGGTTATGCGCGGCCGGGGAGGACGTGACTAGGGCGGCACGTGCCGAATGCGGGAGACTTCTCGACCGGCTCAGGAACGAACCCCTGAGCCAC
>DASPUR010000083.1:0-23202 GCA_035622795.1 Methanoregula sp.
AGGGTTCAGCATAACGTTCACCGGAGGGAACCATGGGTGGGCCACGGCAGCCGGTACGCTCAGGGACCGCGACGGGTATTATGACGAGCCGAAGCGCCCGGCCTGATCAGTTCGTTTAATACTTTTTTTAGCCCCGGGGCACGCTTACTATATCAGGGAACACACGTCACCATGTCACCGGAATCAGGGAGGAGCGGGAAGATCCGCGCATCGATCGCGGCGGGAGACACCGTGGATATCATCCGGAAGGAAGACCAGGGATCCGGAAAAAGGACCCGGGGTATTGTCAGCGAGATCCTCACGAATTCCGCCACCCATCCCCATGGTATCAAGGTGCGGCTGCGGGACGGGAGCGTGGGCAGGGTCGCAGGTATCGTCAGCCACCCTTCGGGACGATAATGTCTGACCGGAACAACTCCGGCGCAGCGCCAGAAAAGATCTCCTGAGTCGCAACCGCAACCAATAACTCCCTTCGAATCATGAGAAAAACTGTGAAGAGTGTTCGTTATTCCGGGCGGTCCGAAAAGGGCCTGCGGGATATCAACGAGGATGCATTCTGCGCAGGGAAGATAGGCAGGTACTGGGTCTTTGCTGTCGCCGATGGACTCGGGGGCCATGCGGCAGGTGAAGTCGCAAGCGGCATCGCGATCGACTGCGTAAATAAGGTATTCCGCGCAGGAGATGCCGATCCAAAAACCATGCTGGAAACGGCGATCCGTGACGCAGATGCGCAGATCCTCGCCCGGTCGGCCGGCCGCCATGACGAGTGCGGGATGGCGACCACGCTCACCGCTGCATGCGTCGACGAGGCACTCCATTGCACCGTTATCAACCTCGGTGACACCCGGGCCCATTTCATCGCAGCGGACCGGTTCGAGGTGACCAGGGACCACAGCTATGTCCAGGGCCTCATTGATGCCGGCGAGATCACGCCGGAAGAAGCCTGGCACCACCCGAAGTCGAACGTCCTCATCCAGGCGATAGGGGACCCCGACGGGGAAGTAAGACCCGACATATACGAAGGAGATCTCACCAGCAGCTTCCTCCTCCTGACCTCCGACGGGCTCCACGACTATGTCCGCGCAGGGTGGATCCGGGAGATCGTCCTGCGGAACGGGATGAACCTCGACCTCTCGTGCGAAGAGCTGATTGCGGCGGCCCTCAAGAACGATTCCGACGACAATATCACGGCCGTCCTGGTTCACCCGGATGAGTAGGTTTTTGTGCTGTGCCGGTGCATGTCTGCCCCCTTCCTGCATGTCTGGTTCCGGTTCATTTCCGGCTCCTGACAAAACCATTTTCTATCAAAAAGTACCCGGTGCCGGTATTGTTATGCTCACGAGTCACAAACTGCTCCTGAAATTCCGGCACGACGCGCGGTTTACGTTCGCAAAGGTCCGGGTATGGTACGTGGACCGTGGTGCTCCGGGTGATTGCTCGTGCGTGGACGGCGGGCATATCCCGGACCTTGACGCATATTATTTCGAAGTGGAGTCTCCCTCCGGGGCAAAACCGATCCCATACCACCGGATCCGGGCGATCTCGTACAGCGGGGTGCACGTGTGGGGAGGAGGATCTTCGAAAAAAAATTCGGGCCCCGACCGGATGACTACGGGATCGTAAAAGCACAAAGATGCGACTTCCTCCTGACTGCATTAAACCGGTCCCGGGCTTCCGGATAAGGTAAAGTTCCCCAATTATTATCTCCTCTAAAAACGCCCCGTTAGGCAATCGGAGCCCGATTTGAAGATCGTGTTTTTTCATACCCGCAGTTTTTCGCGAAATAGAACTCCTATTTTTTACGATACTGAAAATTTTTCGTTTTCTGGCCGTTCCGGCTGCTATACGGGCTCAAAAATCCGTCTAATTAGTTCAGTTACAGCATGATTTCTGAGAGAGAACCATGGAAGTATAGGGCAAAATGAAAAGAGACGGGGTTTTGGAGGAGGGAATCTCCGGGAGACAAAGAGATAATAACTCTATGATCTGATATCCCAATAAAAAAATTCCGGTTAATAGGATTTAGCAGGACGTGTGAGTCATGAGGGCTCCCCGCCTCAGGGGCCCTCGCGGGCCACGGCGGGGCAGATTACCGGCCCGGTTGTTTGCCAGGAAGTGAGGCCGCCGCTGGGGCACTTCGCGGGAGCGGCGGCGGGCATCGTGCCTTAACACAATTTGCTGGAGAAGGCATTGGCCTTTGACCGCCCCGCGGGAGCGACGGCTGTTATCACGATTAAATCAAGAAAAACGTTTGATACGTAAACCATGCGAGGGGTGCGATTCGAACGCACGAACTCCTTCGAGACCGGATCTTAAGTCCGGCGCCGTTGGCCAGGCTTAGCTACCCTCGCGCTCTCTAATGTTATGCACGGGTATGTAAAAAAAAGATTTCTTCCGGGCCCTTTTTCCAACAAAAGCCTGTATTTGGTTCCTTCCGGATCCAGAATCCAGACCTTGAGGGATCTTTGAAATTCAAAAATTATAAATGTACTATGATATGAAAATATTATAGTGCATGATTGGCAAACTACTGCAGGATCCCGATGTCCACTATATTGTAGTAATGACAGTGGCCCTTGCAGCGTTCGTTCTCATTTACCTCGATTCAACCAGACGCGGAATCTTTCAGACGTTTTCTCCGGAATCCGTTGAGGATATGACCTTTTCGTTCGTTATATGCCTGGGGTGTCTCATCTTTCTTGTCATCTATAAGCTGGGAAGATATCTCATCAACCGGTGACATGATTTTATGGAGGCAACAACTCTCCGCTTCGGCAGGGTGTTACATTTCCAACGGATAAAAATTCACCAGGCCGGAATCCGCCGGCCCTGCAAACACTTCCCCCCCCTCCGGACCGGCACCCGTTCACCTTCGCGGCCCGGAAAGATATCTTTTAAACCGATCGCAAAGGTACCGTTCTTCACGCTTTCTTTTAAGCGTCCCTGATGACCAATGATCGCCCCCGTGCTGAAAGGATGGATCGAACTCAGTGGCCGGAGGCTCGGCCTTCCGGAGATTGCCGGTATTGTCGGACGCCGGCCGGACGAGATCTCCAGCTTCGGCGGCGAGTTCTTCCTCTCGTGGGGTGAATGCAGGGCACGGGACCACTTCGGCGTAGTGCCGGGCGACTGCCCGAAAGGGACGGTAGTGTGCAGGGGTATCGGGCGGTGCACGATCGAGCCTGAAGTGCCGGACCTCCCGCTCGATGAGGCGATCGCAGCGGCGGTGGGCCTGCGGAGCGACGAGGGAGTGACCGCGCTCTCGGGCGGCGTGGACTCCACGCTCGTAGCGTTCCTGGCAAAACGGGAGTGTGTAGCGGTGGGCATCGCGGGCTCCCACGATCTCAGGCGCGCCCGGCAGGTCTCCGCCGCGCTCGGTCTCGACTGCACCGAGGTCATCATCAGCCCGGAAGCCATCGGGGATGCACTCCCGCAGGTCCTCTCTGCCATCCCAAAACATGATCCGGTCAATACCGGTATTGCCCTGACCCAGTACTTCATTGCCGAATGGGCAGGAGATCATGGCTTCCGGAGGATCCTGACCGGGCAGGGAGCGGACGAACTCTTCGGCGGGTACTCACGGTACCTGGGGACGGATACGCTCGAGGCCGATCTCGCCCGGGATTTTGCCGGGCTCGAACTCCAGGCAGAGCGCGACCAGGCCGTTGCCGGCCTGTTCGGCTGCTATCTCTCCATGCCGTACCTCGACCTCCGTGTCGTGCGCGCAGCACGCGCGATCCCCTGCAGCGCCAGGGTCTGCGGGGGCAGGAGGAAGGTCCCGCTCAGGGAGGTTGCAGAACGTTATATCACCGCGGAGTTCGCATGGTACGAGAAGAAAGCAATGCAGTACGGGAGCGGGGTGGCAAAGGAACTCCGGCGGCTTGCACGGCACAATGGTTATAAAACGTCGGTTCAAGGGTACTTAGACCAGATCAGCAGGGAGCACCATGGTCAGTGAGAAAGAGGTTTTGCATATCGGTGAACTCGCCGATATCGGGATGAGGGAGGAAGAACTGGGCGCTTTTACCCACCAGTTCAATGCGATTCTGGAATATTTCGATATACTCGACCGTGTATCGGGCGAACCGCCCGCTGCCCCGGATCTCAGGAACGTAATGCGCGAAGACCTCGTGGAACCCTCGCTCCCCCGGGACGAGGTGCTCCGGAATGCTGCCGGGGAAGACGGTTTCATCCGGGCCCCGAGGGTGATGTGATGGAAAAGACCGTCGCATTCGATCCCGAAGACCGGTACAACGCCTTCCTGAAGATCTGCAGGAACCCGTGCTCCGGCGGGGGAAAACTCGCAGGCGTGGCTGTCGCGGTCAAGGACAATATCTCGACAAGGGGAATTACAACAACCTGCGCATCGAAGATCCTCGAAGGCTATGTCCCCCCGTACGATGCGCACGTGGTGGCCCTGCTCAGGGGCGAGGGGGCTGCCATTGCCGGCAAGACCAACATGGATGAATTCGGGATGGGGACAACCACCGAGAACTCGGCCTTCGGGCCGACCCTCAACCCCCACGATACCGGCCGGGTGCCCGGCGGATCGAGCGGGGGGAGCGCTGCAGCGATCGCAGCGGGCATGGTCCGGATGGCGCTTGGCACCGATACGGGGGGCTCCATCCGCTGCCCCGCCGCGTTCTGCGGGATCGTCGGCCTCAAGCCCACGTACGGCAGGGTGTCCCGGTACGGGCTCATCGCCTACGCCAACTCGCTCGAGCAGATCGGGCCGATGGGAAAGACCGTGGGGGATGTCTCGGCACTCATGGGGGTCATCGCGGGCCACGACCGGAAGGATTCGACCTCCCACGACCGCCCGTTCTCCCATACCCCCGGAGCGGATATCCGGGGCCTGAGGATAGGGATCCCCGCCGAATATTTCGGCCCCGGTGTGGATCCCGAGGTCGCTGCCTCGGTCAGGAAAGCGATCGGAAAACTCGAAGAGCTCGGCGCCACCACGGTCCCGTGCAGCATCCCGTCCATGGAGTACGCGCTCGCCGCGTACTATGTCACCTGCATGAGCGAGGCAAGCTCCAACCTCGCCCGGTTCGACGGGGTCCGGTACGGACCGGCAGCGGACACGAAGAAGTCCTGGCACGACGCGTACCGGGACGTGCGGAGCGCGAAGTTCGGTACCGAGGTCCAGAGACGCATCATGCTCGGTACATTCGCCCTCTCTTCCGGATACTACGGGAAATATTACGCGAAAGCCCAGGTCGCCCGGGAGAATGTCCGGAAGGACTTCGCCCGGATATTCTCGGAAGTCGACGTGATCGCGGGACCAACGATGCCCACGGTTGCTTTCAGGCTGAAGGAAAAGAGCGATCCGCTCTCCATGTACCTCTCCGATATCCTTACGGTCCCCGCGAACCTTGCCGGGATCCCGGCGATCTCGGTGCCCTGCGGGAAGGTCCGCGGGATGCCGGTCGGGCTCCAGATCATGGGGAGGCCGTTTGCCGACGAAAAGGTCATCGATGTGGCGTTCGCGTACGAGCAGGCGGTGAGCTAGATGGAAGACGAAGTGATTGTGGGCCTCGAAGTGCACTGCCAGCTCGATACGAAGAGCAAGCTCTTCTGCGGCTGCTCTACGGACTACCGGGACGACGGCCCCAACACCCATGTCTGCCCGGTCTGCCTCGGCCTCCCCGGCGCGATGCCGGTCCTCAACCGGCGCGCCATCGAGTACGCGATGCGGGTGGCAAAAGCCCTCAACTGCGCGGTGCTCCACGAATCGGAGTTCTCCCGCAAGAACTACTTCTACCCCGACCTCGACAAGGCATACCAGATCACCCAGTACGACAAACCCCTTGCGGAAGGCGGGTTCCTTGAGATCGATGGTGACGAAGGCGGCGAGCGGAAGATCCGGCTGACCCGGATCCATGTCGAGGAGGACCCCGGGAGGCTCGTCCACATGGGCAACGCCGAACGGGGGAAATATTCGCTGGTGGACTACAACCGGGCAGGCATCCCGCTCATCGAGATCGTGAGCGAGCCGGATATGCGGTCGCCCAAAGAGGCCCGGAAGTTCTTAAACAAGCTCCGCGCCACGCTCGAGTACCTGAGTGTCTTCGACAGCGAGAAGGAGGGGTCCCTCCGGGTCGACGCGAACATCTCCATCCGGGGAAGCGAGCGCGTCGAGGTAAAGAATATCACTTCGTATAAAGGGGTGGAAAAGGCGCTCACCTTCGAGATCGCCCGGCAGAAGAACCTCATCCGGCGGGGCCAGAAAGTGAGCCGGGAGACCCGGCACTTCCTCGAGGCCCAGGGCAGCACGCAGGCAGCGCGGTCCAAGGAACAGGAGCACGACTACCGGTATTTTCCGGAGCCCGACCTCCGGCCGCTGTTTGTCAGCGACTGGGTCGACGGGATCGTCCTCCCCGAGCTGCCTGACGCCCGCAGGGAGCGCTTTGTGGCACAGTACGGCTGCTCCCTGAACCACGCCCGCACCCTCACCGGCGACTACCGTCTCGCAAACTTCTACGAGGCTGTCGTTGCCGCCGGCGGTGCGGGCCTTTCTGCCCTTGCCGCAACGTGGACCGCCGACACGCTCATCGGGGAACTCAATTACCGGGATATGACCATCGAACCGGTCGGACCTGAGGACTTTGCCGGCCTCCTCGCGCTCCTGAACGAAGGCAGGATAACCGACAAGAACGGTGTCGACGTGCTCCGGGTCATGCTCGATCAGCGCAAGAATAATGAGCACAAAGAGCCTGCTGCTGTGATCGTGCAGCGCCTGAACCTCGGCATGACAAAAGGGGATACGGCCGCGATCTCATCGGCCATTGCAGAAGCGATCCGCGAGAACCCGAAGGCGATCGGGGACTACCGTGCCGGAAAGGGCGGCGCCCTCAACTTCCTCGTGGGCCAGGTCATGAAGAAGACCCGGGGCAAGGCGGATCCGGAAGAGCTCAACCGGATGCTGATCGAAGCCCTCGAAGCCAGGGAGGCGTAACCCCGTGCACCTGATCGTTGCGGAAAAGAACATCTCGGCCCGGAGGATCGCGGAGATCCTCGGCCATGGAAAGAAGATCGCCGAGCGGAAGGACGCCGGCGTCTCCACGTACAGCTTCGGGGACACGGTTACTGTCGGGCTGCGCGGCCACGTGGTCGAGATCGACTTCGAACCGGGGTACCAGAACTGGCGGAGCGACGAGTACACCCCCCGGAGCCTGATCGATGCAAAGACGATCAAACGTCCAACCGAACCGCGGATCGTCACCCTCCTCCAGAAACTGGCAAAGCAGGCGGACCGGGTCACCATCGCGACCGACTTTGATACCGAAGGGGAGCTTATCGGCAAGGAAGCGTACGAACTCGTGCGGGCCGTCAACCCGAAGGTGCCGGTCGACCGGGCCCGGTTCTCGGCCATCACCGCCCAGGAGCTCGAGCATGCGTTCTCCCATACAACCGATCTCGATTTCGCCCTTGCAGCCGCGGGGGAGGCCCGCCAGTCCATCGACCTCATGTGGGGGGCCTCGCTCACCCGGTTCATCTCGCTCGCCGCGAAGAGGGGAGGACAGAACATCCTCTCCGTGGGCCGCGTCCAGAGCCCGACCCTCTCGATGATCGTCGACCGGGAGAAAGAGATCGAGGCCTTTGTCCCGGAGAAATACTGGCAGCTCTTTCTCCTGACCGAGAAAGCCGGCGGGGAGATCGAGGCCCGGCACACCAACGGCAGGTTCCACGAGAAGGCCCTTGCCGAGACTGCCCGGGACCGGTCGAAGGCCCCGCTGACCGTCACCGATGTCAGGTCCGGGACCAAGCAGGACCGGGCGCCGTCGCCGTTCGACACCACTACCTACATCGTCGCCGCGGCCCGGCTCGGCCTCTCCGCGGCAAACGCGATGCGGATCGCCGAGGACCTGTACATGAACGGGTACATCTCGTACCCGAGGACGGACAATACCGTCTATCCCCCTTCGCTCGACCTCGACGGCATCCTGAAAACGGTACGGAATTCGCCGTTTAAGAAGGATGTGGAATGGGTGATCGCCAACCGGAGGGCTGTCCCGACCCGGGGGAAGAAATTGTCCACCGACCACCCGCCCATCCACCCGACCGGCCCGGCGACCCGGGATGCGGTCGGCGACGACGCCTTCCGGGTCTACGAACTGGTCCTGCGCAGGTTCCTTGCCACCCTCTCGCCGGATGCACAGTGGAAGACCATGAAGATCCTCTTCTCCGCGGGAGGGGAGGAGTACACTACCACCGGGGGGCAGCTCCTGGAGCCCGGCTATCATACGGTCTACCCGTTCTCCGAGGCAAAAGAGGTCCTTCTCCCGGCATTTGCGCAAGGCGAGCAGCTGCCGGTGAAGAAGGTCACGCTCGACGAGAAGGAGACCCAGCCCCCGGCCCGGTACACCCAGAGCAAGCTCATCCAGCGGATGGAGGAGCTCGGCCTCGGTACCAAGAGCACCCGGCACGAGGTCATCGCAAAACTGGTGTCCCGGAAGTATGTCGAGGGCAACCCGATGAAACCGACGCTCGTGGGGAGGGTGGTCACCGAGTCGCTCGAGCAGCATGCTGACACCATCACGAAGCCGGACATGACCCAGACCATCGAAGCGCACATGCAGCAGATCAAGGAGAAGGCGCGGACCCGGGAGGACGTGATCCGGGAGTCCCGGACTATGCTCCACCAGGCCTTCAATCAGCTGGAGGCAAACGAGAAGGTCATCGGTGAAGACATCCGCGGGAGGACTGCGGAGGAGATGAACCTCGGCAAATGCCCGGTCTGCGGGGGGATGCTTGCGATCAAGCATATGCGGGGCAATGCCCAGTTCATCGGTTGTTCCTGCTACCCGGAGTGCACCTTCAATATCGGCCTTCCGATGGCCCAGTGGGGTTTCGCCGTCAGGACCGACGAGGTCTGCGACAGGCACCACCTCAACTTCGTCCGTCTGATACGGAAAGGCGCCCGCCCGTGGGACATCGGGTGCCCCCTCTGCCACCATATCAACTCCAACCTCGAATCGCTGAAGGAAATCCAGTCGCTCGACGAAAATCTCATCGCGGCGATGCACAAGAGGCACCTGTACTCGGTCGCGGAGCTGGCCCGGAGCCCGCCCGATGTACTCGCGAAAAGGCTTGAAATCCCGGACGAGCGGGCCGAAAGGATCGTCGCGGACGCTGGGCTGGTCCTTGAAAAGCTCCGCCGCCGTTCGGAGTTCAGGAAGTTCATGCGCGACAACCTCATACCCCGCAAGGGGCGGAGCTACGCGAAGATCCTGAGTGCCCTCCGGGACGCCGGGATCACCGAACTTTCAGGGATCGTCCACGCGGACCAGCCGGCCCTGAAAAAAGCCGGCATAGGCGAGGAAGAGTCCGCAACGATCCTCGCTTCCGCCCGGGTCGTCTATTACGGGCAGGTCCTGCGGCAGACCGGTATTCCCGCGGTAAGCCTGAAAAAATACCTGGCTGCCGGCATCACGGATCCGGAGATGCTCTGCTCCGTACCGCCCGGGACGCTTGCCGAGAAGACGGGGATGAGCGCAGCAACGGTCGAAAAGCACATCGGGATCGCCTGCCGGTTCCTCAACCGTCCCGTTCCGTCGAAACTGTCGAAGCCGCGGACCGGGCGGGGGAAAAAGGAACTCCTCGCCATCAAAGGCCTCACCGAAGCGGCCGTGGAGCGTCTCGCCCGGGCAGGGATCATCGATGCCGAGACGCTTATCTCCGCCGATGCCACGAAAGCGTCCGACAGCTCGGGAATTTCAGCCCAGAAGCTCAGGGACTACCAGGCATCAGCACGAAAGAAGAAAGAGAATGCGATCATCCAGCTCTAAAAAAACAGCTGGTTGTTTCTTTATTTTTTCAACGCCAGCTCGATAGCTACTCTGAGGTCGTTGTCCTCGAACGGTTTCATGATGAAGCCGTCCGGGTGGGTCTCCTTCGCCCGTTCGAGTGTCGGGCCGTCCGAGTGGGAAGTTACGTACACGACCGGGATATTGAACCCCTTCTTGATCATCTTGGCTGTCTCTATCCCGTCGATATCTCCCTTGATGTTGATGTCCATGAGGACGATATCGGGCTTGTTCCGGACCACGAGCTCCATCGCCTCTGCGCCCGTGGTAGCCCTCCCGCACATAGTGTATCCGAGGTTCTTCAACCGCCATTCCGCCACTTTGGCTATGATATTGTCATCCTCAACGAGAAGCACGCATACGTCTGCCATCTGACACCCGGTGTATAAAATAGTGTGAATGGGGAACGATATATCCTTACCTGCCGTACCAGCGGTTACCTGCCGAACCGGAACGAGCCCCGGGGGAAGAGGATCTCGAACCGGGCGCCCCTGCCGTAAACGCCGTTCTCGATGATCTCGATCCGGGTAATCCCGAGGATCTCCCGGCTGAGGAAGAGGCCCATGCCGGTGTTCTGCCCCACCCCGCGTTCGAAGATATGGTGCTTGTCCTCGTCCGCAATGCCGATCCCGTCGTCCTCGCAGATGAGGCCAAGGCCCTTGTCGGAGATGAGGAAATAGAATTTTATGGTCGTTATCTTCTTCCCGTACCGGATGGCGTTGTCCACCAGGTTGTAAAAGACCTTCTCGAGGAGGGGGTCGGCGTAGATCTCGACCTTCTCGAGGTCAACGGAGAACCGGATCCCGGACGATTCGAAATTCACGAGGATCCTTTTCACGACATCGCCGACATTCTGCCAGAGCGGCAGGTGGACACCCACTTCCTGGTACTGCTTGGTGAAGTTGATCTGCCGCTGGATGACCCGGGCGAGCTCCTTGATGTCGTCGAGGAGCTGCGTGCGTTCCTCCGCGGACCCGGTGGCATTGGCCATGTCGACGCAGCCGAGGAGCCCGGTGAGGGTGTTGAGGATGTCGTGCCGGGTGATATTGTTCATCAGGTTGAGCTTCTTGTTGGCAAGCTCGATCGCTTCCTCTGCCCGCTGCCGTTCGGTGATGTCCCGGAACATCCCGTACACTCCCTGGTATTTCCCGAACGCGTCCAGCTGGAGGAAACTCTTCTCCTCGAACCAGTGGATATGCCCCCATTTGTCCGGCATCCGGAAGGTCGCCGAGAACTGGGCGTGTTCGCTCAGCTCCCGGGTAAAGTTCTCCTCAATTTCCTGCCGGTCCGCGGGATGGAGGAGCTCGAAGAGCGACCTGCCTACAATCTCTTCCGGCAGGAACCCGTACTGGTTCACCTGCGGGGACACGTACGTGATCATGCCGTCGATATCGGTCGAGAAGAGGACGTCGGGCGTGTTCTCGGTCAGGGCCCTGTACTTCTCCTCGCTCTCCCGGAGCTGGCGCTCTATCTCCTTCCGGTAGCTTATATCGATAAAAGTCTCGAGGAGGCACGGGCCGCCGTGGAGGGTGACCGGGACAACGTACCGGATGACCGGGACCCTGCGGCCGTCGGCTGCAAGGAGGAGGTCCTCGGACGTGGTGAACCGCCGGAACTCAGCGCCCTGCGGGCCTGCCCCTTCCTCCCCGGCCGGCGTGAAGATCCTGACGCTCGATTCCTGCACCAGTTCTTCGAGCGTCGTCCCGATCATCGAGAGGGCCGCCGGGTTTGCATCGAGGATTTTCCCTGTCGCGGTATCGACGACCAGGATCCCGACCTGGACGGTCGAGAGGAGGGTCTTGAGGTACTCCTCGTTCTCCGCCAGGGCTTCCTGCAGCCGGAGCCGTTCCGTGATATCGATAGCGCTCCCCCGGAACCCTTCGAGCTTCTCTTCGTGGACGATGGGGGAGGTATAGACGATCGCCCGGATCGTGGTCCCGTCATGCGTGACGAGCGAATACACATCGCCCGTGGATTTTATCCCGCCCGCGATCTTTCTGAGGTTTGTCTGCATCTTCCCGGCGTCCCCGGGCGCGACGAACTGCCGGGCGTTCAGGGTGGACAGCGGCCTGCTTCCGGAAATACCGAACAGCTCGGTGCCGAATTTGTTGACGTACCGGAGGTTTCCTTCCACGTCCATCTCGAAGATGATCTGGGGGAGCAGGTCCGACAGTTCCCGGAACCGTGCCTCGCTCTCCAGAAGCGAGTTATGGCTCTCCTCGATCTTCCCGAGCATCAGGTTGATCTCGCGTTCGAGCCCGGCGAGTTCGTCGTCCCCTTTCACGTTCACCCTGCGGGAGAAGTCCGAGTCCCTCCCCACCGCATAGACCTGGAGGCTCAGGCTCCCGATCCGGGCAAGGACGTTCTTGTCCAGGAAGATGAGCGACCCGACGCCGAAGATAAGGCCGGTCATGAGAATGATGACGATGAACTGGCCGACCGTGCTCACGCCCTGCCCGTAGATGTCCCGGGGTTGCGTTATGGAGACTATGAACCCGTCCCTGCCATAGATATCCTTGAGGAGGGCGGTCTCCTGGATGACCGTGCGGTTGAGCGGCTCGACGATCTCGGGGACCGGGCCCGGTTCAGCATCCAGCCGAAAGAGAAGGCCGGGCTGAAGCGAGGGATCGTCCACCATTGAGATCCGGAGGCCCGGCTGGGTCTGCGCCGCAAGCGACCGGACCTCCACGGGGTCGAGGGTACGACCGACAATGACGACCCCGCGGGGGGTCCCCGTGAAATCGGACCGTACGATGGGTCGGGATGCGACCGCCATCGGGTAGTCCCTGAGGAGGATGAACCCGGAGGTCGAACCCGCGGGATCGCTCATGTTCATGAGGGGGTTTTTCGGATCGAGCGGGCCGGAGAAGACCGGAGGGACCGGTTCCATGGTCTTGTTCCGGAGGTCATATGCCCCGGACCAGAGAATCTTTCCCTGCGGATCGGCAATGAGGAGGAGGTTCAGGTGAAGGTTGGAAAATGTTTCCGGGCCGAGGTTGTCGCTGATGAACCCGGGCTTTGAACCGCCCGCGAAATCGTAGGTATCGTCCCACGGCCCCCAGTCGGCGGTTATCGCGGCAAGACCCGATGCTTCGTTGTCAACGTAGTTTATGGCATGGTCGAGGTCTTTTGCGGCGTACTCCTGTTCGAGAGAAGTGTAGCTCGAGAGCAGGATCGAAGAGACAAAGGTCCCCACTATAGCTATCAGCGCGATGAAGACAATCAACAATACGAGTATCGTCTTTTGCTGAAGATTCATGAAAACCGGCTTAGGATAAGATGATAATTGATCCATAATATATCCGGCGGAAGAGGCCGACGGTTCCCGCCGTGGATTCGTACGGGTTCCCGGGGGGCACCATCCCGCACGCAGGCATCTTCCCGGTATCCCGGTTCCCTGGCAGGCGGGCACTCAAGGGTTTATGGGCAAGAACGACAAACCTGATCATCACCATGAGATGGAAAGACTGGGTGCACGTGACCAAACTCGACCCCGACAAACAACTGAGGCCCGGCGACATCGAGGCGATCGCCGCGAGCGGGACGGATGCACTCATGCTCTCGGGAACGCTGAATGTCACGAAGGAGAACCTTGCGGACCTCCGGAAACAGATACGGATCTCGGGCCTCCCGCTGGTCATGGAGCCGGCCGGCCCCGAGGCCGTCCTCATGGACGTGGATTACGTCTTTGTCCCCAGCGTCATGAACACGACCGACGTCCAGTGGATTGTCGGCAAGCACCGGGCCTGGGTCCAGATGGCAAAGGGCAGGATCCCCTGGGACAGGATCGTCCCCGAGGCCTATATCGTCCTGAACCCGGATTCTTCCGTGGGGAAGGTCACCAAGGCCGTCTGCGACATCGGCCCGGACGAGGTTGCGGCCTACGCGACCGTGGCCGACCGGTATTTCCACTTCCCGGTCGTCTACCTCGAGTACAGCGGCGTGTTCGGCGACCCGGCGGTCGTGAAAGCGGTGTCCGAAGCCATCGACCGTTCCGTCCTGTATTACGGCGGCGGCATCAATTCCGCGGAGAAAGCGGCGCAGATGGCAAAATACGCTGATACAATCGTGGTGGGGAACGCAGTCTATGACCAGGGGCCGGCCGTCCTGAAAGCGACCGTCGAAGCGGCCCAGTAATCCCGTATGCCCGATATCGACATCGTCCTCGTCGCGCCCCTCTACGAGGGCAATGTCGGGTTCGCCGCACGGGTGATGAAGAACTTCGGGTTCACCCGTCTCGTGCTCGTCGACCCATGCCTGCTTGGCGACGAGGCGAAGGCACGGGCCTCGCACGCCCAGGACGTCCTCGCGGGGGCGGAGGTGTGCACCATCGAGGACGTCTTTTCCCGGAGCAGTATCGTGATCGCGACCACCGGGCTTGTCAGCAAATCGGTCTGCCACTCGATGCGGATGCCGTTCTATTCGCCAAAAGAACTCCGGGAGCGGATCGCGGGGGTCGACGGCAGGGTCTCTATCCTCTTCGGCCGGGAGAACTGGGGGCTCAGTAACGACGAGGTGAAAAAAAGCGACCTGATCTGCACCATCCCGACCGCGGAGGAGTACCCGATCCTCAACCTCTCGCATGCTGTGGGCGTGGTCTGCTACGAGCTCGCCGGCCTGCCGCTACCGTCGTACGCCATCGCCTCCGCTACCGATCTCGGCTACCTGTACCGGCACATCGACCGGTACCTCGACGCCATCCACCACCCGGCGTTCAAGCGGGAGAACACGATGATCCTCATCCGCCGGATCCTCGGCAGGGCGAACCTCACCACCCGGGAGGCGAGCACGCTCCACGGCCTCCTCCGGCGCAGCGAGTGGCACATAGACCCGGCATCGCTCGACCGGGATATCTCGCCGCCGGAGAACGGGGAACCGTCTCCGGAGTAACGCAAAAAAACAAAAGATACCGTTTACCGCATTCAGGACCGGTCCGGATTTGTTTCCGGACGTCTTTTATCAGGCAGGATCCAACGTCCGGTTTTCCTGCAAGGGGACTAACGTCCACAGCACTAAAAAGCCGGGAAGACATATCTGTGACCAATGATCCTTGTCGACTGGCAGATCCGCGACCGGATCGAGCGCGGCTTCATCGCGATCGATCCTTTTGACCCCACACTTATCCAGCCGAACTCCATCGATATCCGGCTCGGGAACCATTTTGTCTGGTACCGGAAGAGCCGTGACGTCATCGATCCCTATGATAGCCACACAGTCAGTTCCGGCATTGAAGAGGCGACAGCGGACTTCTTCGTGATCGAGCCCGGGGCGTTTATCCTCGCCCGCACGCTCGAGGCGATCACCCTTCCCGATAATATCGTTGCCACCATCGAAGGCAAGTCGAGCATCGCCCGGCTCGGGGTGACCCTTCACCAGACCGGGGGATGGATCGATGCCGGGTTCCGGGGGACCATCACCTTAGAGATGGCGAACGTGAACACCCGGCCGGTGAAAGTGTACGCCGGGATGCCGATCGGGCAGCTCGTCTTCTATACCACCGAGCGGGCCCAGATGCCGTACGACCGGAAGAAGGACGCAAAATACCTCGACCAGCGGCAGGCAACGTTGTCGCGGTACCACGCGAATAAAAAACGGTAATTTCTTTCTCATACTCCGCACCCCGGGCATTTTAGTGAAAGAAGCGTACTGGCTTCCCCTCTTTTCCGAATTATGGTGCGCATGCAGTTTCGCCCTGTGCACTGCCATTATTTATCTTGCCGGGCTTCCACCTCCTCACCATGAAGATCGAACGAAAATCCATCGATGGCGGAGAGTACAGACTTCCCGCGATCCTCATCCGGCCGGCCCGGCCGAAAGGCGCAGCGGTCATCGTGCACGGTTACGGCGGGAACAAGGAGGAGCAGCTCGGGCTCGCGTTTGTTGCAGCGGAATCGGGTCTTTCGGCCTGCGCCATCGATCTCCGCGGCCACGGCGAACATCCTCTCCCGTTGGATGCCGGCATCGTTGATGATGTAGCAGCGGCAATCGCGTTCAGCCGGCAGTTCGGGAAGGTGACCGCCATCGGGCATTCGCTCGGGGGCCGTCTCGCTCTCCTGAGCGATGCCGATAACACGATAGGGATCTCTCCCTCGCTTGCCAAAACCTATGGCGAGCAGACGCAGGAGATCCTTCGGGCCGTCAGGACGTATCGTGTCCGGCCGCAGGATCTTTCAGCCCTGCTCGCTGTCCAGGCCGCACTGCCGGTTTGGGATCCCGTTAAGGCAGCCGGGACGGCAGCTATCCTTTACGCGGAGCGGGATGCGCCGGAGATTGTTGCGGACTGCAAGACGATGGCTGCATCCGGTGCAAAAGCGGAATGTATTCGCGGCACGCTCCATTCCGATATCTTCAACCATGAGCGGACATTTGCAGCGGTCGGGGAGCTGGTAAGGGAGTGGTATGGGGAGTAAATTTATTGTTGCGAGGTCCCCCCGCCTCAGGGCCCCTCGCGGGGCACGGCGGGGCGGATTACCGATCAGCGATTTGAAGGTAATTGAGGCCGCCGCTGGGAGCGACAAAATCGCTGGAGAAGATTTCTGCAGGAAATCTTGGACTGCCCTCCGCGGGAAACCGGTCGTCGCGAACGCGAGGACCGGTTCGAGAAGAATCAAGTTCTTCGAGCGGCGGCGGGCATCGCATTTTATTCAATGGCTGGCCTTTCTCGAACTTTATTGGATCCTTTCATCACAAAATAATGATTCATGCAATTGTTGCCCACTATTTATATCTGGAAAACCCATTCTAGAGGGATAACCGGATCCAAAGCGGAGATGAATTCATGCGGCTTCTTTTGATACATTCGGATTATATCGAATACGAGGCGAAGAAAAAGACGAAGATGGCCGAAGAGGGCGCTGTCCTCGCCGACAATATGACCGAGGCCCTCACCGTCTTCTGCGCCGTCGAATCGGTCGACGAGGAAGACCCCGAGAGCGTGGTCATGCAGGCGGTCAGGGAAGTCGACGACGTGGCCGACAAGGTCAAGGTCGACAACATCGTCATCTACCCGTACGCCCACCTCTCGAGCGACCTCGCGTCGCCCGAGATCGCGGTCACCGTCCTAAAAGCCCTCGAGGCAGAGCTCAACGCGGAAGGCTTCACCGTCAAGCGCGCTCCGTTCGGGTGGTACAAGTCCTTCAAGATTTCCTGCAAGGGCCACCCGCTTTCCGAGCTCAGTAAGACGATCGTGCCAGGCGATGAGTGCGCCCCGGCCAAACCGAAGAAGGAAGTGACCCACGACTGGTTCGTGATGACGCCCGACGGGAAGTCCCACGACTGGAAGGACTTCGCGGACGACTCGCCGTTCGGCTGCCTCGTCAAAAAGGAGCTCGGGATCGCGGTCCCGGTCGGCGGCGAACCGGCCCACGTGGAACTGATGCGGAGCAAGGAGCTCGTGGACTACGAACCCGCGAGCGATGTCGGATGTCTCCGGTGGATGCCGAAGGGCAAGCTTGTCCGCGACCTCCTCGCCGACTACGTGCTCCGGATGGTCCTCGAGTACGGTGGCACGCCCGTGGAGACCCCGGTCATGTACGATCTCGGCGACAAGGCGATCTACGAGCATGCCGACAAGTTCGGCGAGCGGCAGTACCGGTTCAAGTCGAACAACCGGGCCATGATGCTCCGGTTCGCCGCCTGCTTCGGCATGTTCTCGATCATGCGCGACATGCACATCTCCCCCAACACGCTCCCGATGAAGATGTACGAGCTCTCCACGTACTCGTTCCGGCACGAGCAGAAAGGCGAGGTCATCGGCTTAAAACGCCTGCGAGCGTTCACCATGCCCGACATGCACTCCCTCTGCACGGACATGCCCGAGGCCCTGAAATGCTTCGAAGAGCAATTGGCGATGGGCTGGCAGACCGGGAAAGACTTCGAGACGAAGCTCGTCGCCGCGTTCCGGTGCACGAAGGACTTCTACGCGGAGCACGAGGCGTGGGTGAAGAAGATCGTCCGCGAGTCCGACTGCCCGATGCTCATCGAGATCCTCTCCGACCGGGTCCACTACTGGGTCGCGAAGATCGACCTCGCGGCAATCGACGGACAGCTCCGCCCGATCGAGAACCCTACCGTGCAGATCGATGTCGAGTCCTCGACCCGGTTCAATATAAAATACCACAAGGATGACGGCACCCCGGTCCACCCGCCCATCCTCCACTGCTCGCCCACGGGCAGCGTCGAGCGCGTCATCTGCGCCATCCTGGAGAACATCTCCACCCAGCCGGTCCCCGCCCTCCCGACCTGGCTCTCGCCGGCGCAGGTCCGGGTCGTCCCGGTCGCCGAGCGCCACGGGGCATTCGCGGCCGAGGTCATGGAGAAGATCAACGCGGCAAAGATCCGGTGCGACCTCGACGACCGCGAGGAGAGCGTGGGGAAGAAGGTCCGGGAAGCAGGCATGGACTGGGTCCCCTATGTGGTGGTTGTCGGCGACGAGGAGATGGCCGGCAAGAAGCTGACGGTAACGGTCCGGAAGAAGTCGCAGCCCAACAAGCCGCACAAGGAGGAGCTCTCCCTCGAAGCGCTCATCGAGGCTGTCCGGAAAGACACTGAAGGCATGCCGTTCCGGCCCCTGTACACGCCCCGCAGGTTGTCGCGGAAGGCGCGGTACATCTGATCTTTTTTGCCCGTTTTTTTTAAATACCGGACCTTTCTCGGGCAGCTGAACTTTTTTATCCTCACGAACGGCTTTTTGGGTCGGCCCTTACCGGTCGCGTGCAACCGCATTCCGCTTTCGCCCGAAGGAACGCAGGGATTAATCTCGTCCGGCCGGTGGACGGGGTCTCAAGAGATCCGGGCCGGTGCCTGGATTTGGATCGGTGGCCGTCGCAATCCACGATCTCAGTATGCCGGCTTCCGGGCACTCGCACACAGGTTGAACGTCAGCTGGGGGACCTGCCTCTCGACAAACGGCTCGATCTTCCGGGCAAGGGAGAAGAGGGGGTCCATCATGCTGACATGGGCAAACGAGCACCACCGCATCCCGATATCTTCGAACCCGGCAGATGAGAAGAAGTCCCGCATCTCCTGCTCGTTATAATAGCGCTCTCCAAAATTTTTCATGGCAATGTGAGAAGGACGCATCTTCTCGCCGATCTGGTAGAGGGCAGGTATTCCCCGGGTCAGCAGTTTCCTTCCAAGGGTGCAGATGGCAAGTGAGCCCCCGGGCCGGAGCACCCGGTACGCCTCCGAGAACATGCCCTCCGGATCGCTGAGGTACGTGAAGACGAGGATGCTTGAAACGGCGTCAAAAGACGCGTCGCGGAACGGGAGCCTGTCGGCAGTCCCGACCGAGAAGTCGCACCCGGAACATCGCTGCCGTGCCTGGACGATCATGTTTTCGCTGAGATCGATCCCGACAGCACTCCCGCCGGAACTGATGTACTGGCGGGCAAAAAGCCCGGTCCCGCAGCCTATGTCGAGAAGCCTGCCGCCTTTCGGGAGTTTCGCAAGTACGTAGCCGCTCAGGTGCGTGTGGTAGTTCCGCCCCCGGCTGCAATCGTAGCGGCCGTCGTATTCTTCCGCGATGGTGTCGTAGTGCTTCCGTACTTTTTCCTGCCCGGCATTTTTTCCGGAACAGAACGGGCCCCGTCCCCCGGCCGGAATCCCCGTGCTCAGCATCGTCTCAGCCGGGAGATCGCCGTGATGATATCCTGGATCTTCTCTTTCGGTACTTCACGGAACCGCTCCGAGTCCCCGGAATACCCCTGGAAGGTTCCGGGACCGAAGGGGTCGTGGTACCACCCGTTTGCAAAGGCATCGTAGTACTCGTAGATCCTCCCGTCGGAACGGATAAGGGCATAAAAAACTTCGTCGAAACGGTACTTCCATGCCGGTGTCCTCATGCCTTCCCTTGCGGAAATCGTGTTCGTCATCGTCTTCACCAGCCCGGTCCCGGGTCCTCCCGTTTTGAAAAAAGGAGGTTTCCCCCGGGCTCCCCGCCCCTGGTATAGCCATCAGGCCCGGCCCGGTTCTCATTTCCGGACAGGATTCGTCCGCGGTCATGAACTGCCTGGCCACCGGGTTCACAGCCCCGATAGCCCTCATCCCGTTTCTCCTTTTCTGCAGCACTCCCCGTGAGTGCCCTGGTGATGCTTCGCATATGGTCAACGCGGATCCCGCACATGTGAACACCTGTTTTTTTTGTTCAGGTCCGACACCGTTCCGGTGAATTTCCTTCGATTATCATGTGGTGGCTGAAACTATATAGACTTGACGAATTAATCTATAGTTTTGTAAAAAAATATAGTTACTACGAAAAAATTTTCCCCGGCTGTGGTGCTCCCGTGCCGGGGATATGCTTTATACTCTGGTGTAATCAAACGTCCGGTACACAAATCAGGTTTTTCCATGAAAACAAAATTCGGATGGGTGGAGATAGGGCATGTCAGGTACGACCACGATGTCATCATCCACAGCGACAGGTCCGTGGAAAAACGGTCCAAGAAGAGATCGAAAAAACTCAAGAAACAGTACGGGCACACCCCGCTCGCGGACCACGAGCTTGCATTCCTCGCAGCCGAGAAACCCGGGGTAGTCTACATCGGGACCGGCCAGTACGGCGACCTCCCGATCACGGACGATGCAAAAGAACTACTGCGGGAATACGATCACACTGTCCTGCCGACACCCGAGGTCCTGGAGCTCATGGAAAAAGAGCACCGGCCGTTTGCAGCGATCCTGCACGTCACCTGCTGAAAAGGGCACCGGGTGGCGGGAATTCTTTCAAGAAAATCGGGCGGCTCCGGTTCCCCGTGACGGCACCGCCGGTACGCCCCATCGTTCTCTGATACCAGGAAGCTGTAACCGGACCCTGCCTGCGTTCAGCAGGTTTGGCGGAAGGGTTCGCCCGCTCCTTCCTGCCCGGGAAGATACGTTCTTCCCCGCCGGTAATCGAGCCGGATCCGCGGAATATTCCGTTCGCGCCACCGCAGATACCGTAAGAATGCGGGGTCGCTGCCCTCATCTGCCGGTTCATTAGGGGTCGGCGAAGGAACCACCCGCTCGGACAATTCCATGGCAACCGGATGTACGGGGGAGCACTTAAGATTTGTGAAATGTACATTAGATCTCTCATAGGTCTCTATAGGTTTATTGAGACATCCGGAGAATACCGGCTTTGACCGCGAAGAGACAGCCGGTCAGGAGACCGGCCCTGAAAAGAACTTATTTCATCTCTGCCCGGTCATTATCCATCCATGAAGTACTGCCCGGAATGCGGGAAGCCGGTCGCACGGGAATCATCGAAGTTCTGCGACAACTGCGGCGCCCCCCTGTACTCTCCTGCCCCGGGATACCCGACAACCCTGGCTGCCGCACCGCGGGAAGAGAAGAGCCCGTTCCTCGCATCCCTGTTCTCTTCCGTCATCCCCGGGCTCGGGCAGGTGTACAACGGCATGACCGCCCGGGGAGCCGCCCTCTTTGCGGGGACGCTTGCCGGGCTCTTTCTCCTGCTCATCCCCGGGTTGATCGTATGGCTGTACGCGATCTACGACGCCCATGCCATGGCATCGAAGATGAACCGGGGCGAGATCCCGTTCATGCCCGCCAGCGCCGCACGGATGGTCCTCTTTGCCGTTGTCGCGGTGTTCGTTGTCGTCGTAATCGTTATCCTCCTCGTCCTTGCGGTCATGTCTGCTGTCGGGGAGATGATGCAGGGCATCGGCACGGTCCCGGGCACCCTGCCGTCGGGATTCGGGTTCTGACCCCCGGGAAAATCTGTGTACAGTACGGCACGCGTGGTCAGGATCCGGAGCTCGCTGCCGAAAACCCGGTCCCGTCACGGAATCCTTATCACAACTGTTAAATAATATCACGCCGACTCTGGGAGAATTACAAAAACCGGACAGGGAAATTTCAAAAACTATATTTCCGATCTTAAAAAAAATAACAACACCGCAGATGCAGCTTCGGAAAAAATTCAGGGATCTCATCTTTGAGAGGCCAGCGAACGAGAGTGACGGAGCCGGGGCTTTGAAAACCCGTCGCGCCGCTCCTGCTGCCGTGGAAACGCGGTCCTGGAACGTCCTGTCCCGCTCCCCACCTTACCAGCCGGTGGAAGCCGCACCGGCGCGGGCCCTCCCGGCGCAGGGTGGGCCGGTGGCTGGGGAACCGGAGAAGGTACCGGCCGGGCCCGGCGGCCCGGAGAACCCGTCCGACACGTCGTTTTACATCCTGCCGGACGATGCACGGCTGCGTTCAGGGAGCGGGGATGAGGACGGGACACCGGCCGACGACCCGGAGATGCGATGGCTCGATGAAGCCCGGATCCGGGACATCCTCAGGAACCTCCGCCTCGACGAGCCGCTCAGTGCCGATCGGAGCGCCGCCCATAACATCATCGGCTATGCAAACGGGGGCTATCCGGGATCGGAGGAATGGGCCGGTCTTGCCAGGGCTGCCGATGCCGTCACGTTCCCGGTCTTTGCAATCGACAGCAGCCGGAGGATCATCGCATGGAACCAGGCGATGGCGGAACTCACGGGGATCGGGGCGGCCGAGATGATGGGGAGGGGCGACTACGCCTATGCCGTGCCGTTCTACGGCTCCCCCCGCCCGATGCTCATCGACCATGTCGTCATCCCGCCGGAGATCGCGAAGATCCTCGACCCGGGCGCCGTGACCCGTTCCGGGGAGACGTACACCAGCGGCCTTGAAGAAGCCGAGATAAAGGGCCGAAAAGTACTGATCCAGGGCAGGGCCACGCGGATCTACGACGGCAGGGGGAGGGTGACTGCCGCTATCCAGTCGATCGGGATCTCCACGGCAAAGCCGCCGGCCCGGCCGGTGAAGACGGTCGCGCCTGCCGGCATGGCACCCGTCACCGCTCATGCCGGATCGCCCGCTCCGGTCCCTGCATCCGTCCCCGCCAGTACCGGGAAGGCACCGGCGTTCCCGGTGCGGAAAAACGACGAGGACCTGCTCCGGCAGCGCCGGGGCGAGCTGACCACCGCGTTTGTCCACCTCACGGATACCGAGGAGAAACTGCTCCGGAACTACGAGGACCTCACCCGCACGCAGGCACAGCTCATCGAGAGCGAGCGGAAGGTGAGGGCGCAGGAGCTCTTCCTCAAGTGCGTCATCTCCGACGCACGGGAAGGGATCGTTGCGTTCGACCGCAACCTGCGGTACATCCTCTGGAACCGGTTCATGGAGAACCTGACCGGGATCCCGGCACAGAAGGTCCTTGGCAAGCGGGCGAGCGAACTCTTCCCGGTCCTCCGGGTCGCGGGGGCCGATCTCCTGCTGGAGCGTGCGCTCGCCGGCGAGACGGTCGAGTCCCCGGACTTCTCGTTCATCACGCCGACGACCTCCAAGCAGGTGTGGGTCAGGGTCATCTACTCCCCACTCACCGATGCCGGCAGCGCGATCTCCGGCGTGATCGGGGTCATCCAGG
>DASPUR010000084.1:0-16270 GCA_035622795.1 Methanoregula sp.
ACCCCCCCTGATACTCTTCCCCTCATAAATAACCCCCATGATGCCGTTTGTTTCTCCCGGTTTCCGAGTACATCTGCTGACTGATACCCGGCTTACATTAAATAGATTTACCAGACCGATGAAATGCCAGACTCAGGGCCCGGGCCAGTACCGTATCCAGCTGCCTCTGGAGCGGAAAGGAACCGATCGTGCCCGGGCATCGCGCCCTGTCCACCGGTATTTTTCATAACAAAATTGCGGCTCGTCTCGCTTTAAGAGATGAAAAGAGGTACGGTGCGACCCGGACCTCATTTTAACCCGGACGTGTGAACTAAAAACGAATGTATTGCTACGGCGGAAAAAAAGGTCAGTCGCTCCGGAGCGCATCGATCGGGTCCATGTTCGAGGCCCGCCATGCCGGGTAGAGGCCGGAGGCGATACAGACAACCATGCCGATGATCATCCCTTCCGGTACGAAAATGATGCTCTCGGGCCGGAAGAAATAGGCGGTGCTGCCGATCATCGCGTTCACCACCGAGTACCCTATGACGAGTGTACTCACCCCGCCCACCGCTGCGCCGATCGCGCCCAGGATGGCCGCCTCGTACAGGAACATCTTGCGCACTTCGCCTTTCTCCGTTCCTATGGAGAGGAGGATCCCGATCTCCTGGATCCGTTCGTTCACCGACATCATCATCACGTTGAAGATGCTGACCGCGGCCACGACAAGCGATATGCTGCCTATCGCGAGGATGAAGGTGGTGATGGTTCCCAGGGTCGAGGAGATGCTGGCGAGCCGGGAACTCGCGTCCGTTATCCGGACGACTTCCGTTCTCCGGTTGACCTTGTCGTCGATCGAGGCCTCGGTGTCGTTGATCTTGGTAATGTCGCCCATGATCACGTTCACCTGATCGTACACGTCCTTGTCCCCGTACGTATCGGTGTACCAGGTATCCGGGACTATGATCGCATTGTCGGTGTTGACCCCGTCCGAGGCCATGCCCCGGGCTGCGAGGATGCCGGCTACCCGGACCGTTGGCCGGTCCGTCTGGGTGCTCGGGCCGATCTTGATCCGGGAGCCGATGTTCATGTTGAAGTTGCTCGCGATCGTCGAGCCGACGAGTACATCGCTCCCTCCCTTGGGGATCGTCCCGTCCTGCACGGTCAGGAACTTGCTCACATCATTCGGGTCGAGGCCATAGATCGAGCCTCTCCCGTCCGTGGACCCTATAGTAAACTGCGTACTGGTACGATGTATCGGGATGACATCGTTCTGTCCTGCACCGTTCCGTATGTCATTGAGGGTGCTCTTGTCGATACCCTGCTGGGTCACGGGAACACCTGCAGTGGAGGTTGTCCGGACAACGTCCGAAGTGATCATGATGGTGTTGACATCCGATGAGAGCTGGTCTTTCACCGAGAGCTGCATGTTCGTCCCGAGCATCCCCATCGCAGAGATCGCGACCACGCCTATGACGATCCCGATGGACGCGAGGAGCGACCGGAGGAAGTTCAGCTTCACGCTCCGCACGGAGAGGTCGAAGAAGATGTCTCTCATGAGGATATGACCCTCCCGTCTTCAAGCTGGATGGTCCGTTCGGCGTATTCCGCAATCTTCGGATCGTGGGTGACGAGGATGACCGTCCTTCCCTCCTTGTTGAGCGAGCAGAGGATGTCCATGATCGCAAGGCCGGTCTTCCGGTCAAGGTTGCCGGTCGGTTCGTCGCAGAGGAGGATCTTGGGGTCGTTGACGAGGGCACGCGCTATCGCCACCCGCTGCTGCTGCCCGCCCGAGAGCTGGGAAGGCCGGTGAGCACTCATGGCCTCATCGAACCCGACCGCTTTAAGCATCGCCGTTGCCCGTCCGGATTCGTCCCGCTTCTTGTGTTTCAGGATGAGCGGGTACTCCACGTTCTCGTATGCGGAGAGAAGGGGGATTAAGTAGAACTTCTGGAAGATGTAGCCGATGACATCGCGGCGAATATGGGTCCGCTCGAGGGTGGTCATGTCCGCGACATTCCTGCCATCGATCCGGAGTTCGCCCGATGTCGGGACATCGAGGATGCCGAGCTGGTTCATCATGGTGGATTTTCCCGAGCCGGATGGTCCCATGATCGCCACGAAGTCCCCTTCGTTTATCTCGAGGGAAACGTTGTTGAGCGCCGTGAAGTCGCCGCTCTCGAGGTGGTACGTCTTCGTCACCCCGGAGAGCCGGATAAGCGGTGTGGATGCCATCTGGTATGGCCCCCTTACTGCTTCTTCAGTTTTGTCAATACCCATTTGCGCTTGGTGTAGAGGACGATGCCGATGACCAGTATGATCCCGCCGGCAATGACCGGGTAGAATGCCGCGAGGCCGCCACCCCGTCCACTGCCCCCGAAGAGGCTGAAGCCTCCGCCGCCGCCCCTGGCAGCGCCGCCGCCTGCGGTGAAACCTCCTCCACCGTTAATCGCACCGGAACTGCTGCCGGACGCAGAGGATCGCGTACCGGAGAAGGATGCCGAGGCGAGGGTGCGGAGATCGACAGTGCTGGTCGTGGTAAAGGAATTACCCTGGGCGTCCTTCCACTGGATCTTCACGGGCACCGAGGAGAGATCGCTTCCCGTAAAGGTCAGGGTGAAGCTGGAGAAATCATCCGATGCAAGGCTCCCGATCGCGTAGTTCGGGTAAGGCTCGACCGGGTGGACCGGGTCATCGACCGAGAGAACCATGGCCTGGGCGTCGGTGATACCGGCGTTGGTCACATCACCGGTCATCTGGTACGAGCCCCCATCGTTTGTAAGGGCGATGTTATTGATGACCGGCTTCGCCCCCATCTTGTCCTCGCCAAGATTGACGGGGAGGACCACGTCCTGCGTGTGCTTGTTGTCCCCGTTGGTATACGAGACATGGAACGTGATGTTCGATTCCTGTCCGGTCGGAGTCACCTGGAAGGGGAGAACCGCAGAACCGCTCGCGTTCAGGCAGCTGATGAAGGCTTCCGAGGGCGAGACCGAGTTCCCGCCACCGTCCGCAACCACGAGGACATTCGTGAGGGGGCCGTCACGCGGGTTGATGAGGCTTACGTTCACCGTATCCATCTTCCCGGTCGCAAAATTATCCGGCCTGCCGCAGATGCTGGTTCGGAGGTCGGTCGAATCGACGACAAGCTTGACGGGGTAATGGACGGAGCTCGAATCCTTGGTGCCGATCGAGAAGAGCGGGTAGTACGTCCCCTCCTCCGGGTCCACGGCTACCGTGAAACTGACGTCCATGGTCGAACCGGGCCCGATATAACTCAGGGTCTGGAACGCATTCTTGTTGATGACATGGACATTCTCCCCGATAAGGTCCGGCTGGGTGAGTCCGACCGATGTCGTCCCGCTGTTTGCGAGGTGGACCGTGATTGTTCCGGTCTCGTCAGGGTAGAATACCTCGGGGTCGTAGTCCACGCCCGTTACGTAGACGAGCGATGCCGAGTCCTGGAAGGTGGTCGATCCTGTTGACGTGCTCGTCGAACTGCTGGCACTGCTGGTGGTAACAGCGCTCGGTGTCGAAGACTGGCCTGCAGCGGCCGCCATCCCGCAGACGAGCAGGAAGAGTACCAAGCTGATTATCCCGATATGTACGAAATGTGGTCGTGTCATACTATCCTTATCCCGGCCCCGAGAGCGGGTTGAATGGGGTGAATTCCTGTTGTTTATTCCTATGGGCATCCAGATCCTGTATGCCGCATGTAAAGTACACTTTACATTTTGTATTATATAACCATTTGTTTCCTGCTATCTTACCGGAATGCGTTTCTCCGCCGTGAGAGCAATGCGGTGAATTGCCAGGGGCTCTGTCCCCGGCTGTGGAAGCGCATGAAAAAAGACCGGGCGTTCCGGCAGCCACGCTAATCGACCATGACGGTCCGGGGCTCATCATCGTAGGTAAAGACTTCCTCGATGGCGACACCGAAGTGGCGCGCGATGCGGAAAGCGAGATCGAGCGACGGGACATATTTCCCCTTCTCGATGGCGAGGATCGTCTGACGGGTTACCCCTATCTTCACGGCAAGATCCTCCTGGGTCATGTCATGCATCGCCCGGTAGACCTTGATCTTATTCTTCATCGGTCTCAAAGTCTCCGAATTTTCTGGCATAGTACATCCTGAACCCGACATAGAGGAATATCATCAGGCAGAGGAGGCCGAGCTGGATATATCCGATATTCCGGGTGGCAAGAAAACCGGTCCCGCGGTCGGGCCGGAAGAACTGGTAAAACCCCGTGGGAAACGTCGGTGCATCGAGCAGGCGGATCACCGCGCCGATCGAGAATGCGCAGAAGATCACCCAGAAGATTTGCATCGTGCGCATTGCTGCCTTCTCGGTTATCCGGGCGCTCCGTTCATCTTCGATGAGATCGGTGACGGTCCTCCTCGCCAGGTAGATGACGATCACGCCGAGGATAAAAGCTACTTCGATCACCAGGGACTTGTCCGTCTCAACCGAGTACCAGAACAGGGCGAGGAGCACGATCGCGATGCACCCGATGAGGAGATAGAACGTATTTTTCTTCATGGTTCTCCGGCAAAACCTGCTTTGTATAACATGTTTAACATTGGGTAGTATAAAACCAACCATTTCGTAACAGCACAATCCCGTTCCGGAACCTTCTCTTCCGCTTCCCGGGGCATTCATTCCCCCCAGCGTGTGGACTGCGCCTGAACGGCAGGCCAGGATAGTTGCAGAACCCTCTAGTAGTATCAGTACCAGTATATGTAGAGAAAAGACTCCGGGGGGTGGGTATGGAGGAGAAGATCGTCACTATCGGGCTGGTCCAGATGACGGTCGGCCCGGACCCGGATGAGAATGTCCGGAGGGCCGCCGCGAAGGTGGAAGGGGCCGCACGGAACGGTGCACAGATCATCTGCCTGCCCGAGCTCTTCAGGACCCGGTATTTCCCCCAGTCGATCGGGACCGACATCTCCGGGTGCGCAGAGAGCATCCCCGGGCCATCGACAAAACCCTTCGAGGCGATCGCGAAGGAACACGGGGTGGTCGTCATCGTCCCCCTCCTCCAGCGTGCGGCTGACGGGAAGATCTACAACGCCGCCGCCGTTATAGACACCGAAGGAACCGTGCTGCCGCCGTACCACAAGGTCCATATCCCGCAGGACCCGGGCTTTTTCGAGAAGGATTATTTCTACCCCGGGGCAGGATACATGGTATACGCGACACGGTTTGGCCGGATCGCCGTTCTCATCTGCTTTGACCAGTGGTTCCCGGAAGCGGCCAGGGCCGTCGCACTTGCGGGCGCGGAGATCATCGTTTACCCGACTGCCATCGGCCACCCGGGAGAAGAAGAACCCGCCGAGGGCAGCTGGCAGGAGGCATGGGAACTCATCCAGCGGAGCCATGCGATCGCAAACAGTGTCCATGTCGCGGCGGTCAACCGGGTCGGGCGCGAACAGCGGATCCGGTTCTTCGGAGGTTCATTTGTCTGCGACGCCTTCGGGAAAGTCCTCGCGCACGCGGCCGACCGGGAAGAAGTCCTCGTTGCGGCACTCGATCTTTCGATGAACCGGGCAGTCCGGGAGTCGTGGGGTTTCTTCCGAAACCGGCGCCCGGAGACCTACGCAAAACTCTGCGAGCCTTTCCCCGGCGGGATATTCCCCCCGGTACGGCCCGGGGATACGCCCCGGAACCGGGGCTTCCATATGCCTGCCGAGTGGGAACCGCACGCGGCGGTCTGGCTCTCGTGGCCCCACAACCGGAATACCTTTGCCGATCTCCGGGCGGTCGAGGACGCCTATATCGGTTTCATCCGGGCGATCCACCTCTCCGAACGCGTCGAGCTCCTGGTACCGGGCGCTGTCCTGAACCGCCAGGTCCGGGCCCGGCTCAGGGAGGCGGGACTCGACCTCTCGCGGATCACGCTTCATACCGTTGAATACCGCGATATCTGGATCCGGGACTATGGCCCGACTTTTGTCCTGAACCGGCCCATGGAGCGCCTCGCGATGGTCCGGTGGGAATTCAATGCCTGGGGGAACAAATACCCGGCCATGGTCCCAGACGGGAAGATCCCTCTCATCCTCAACCGCCGGCTGGAACAGCCCGTGTTCGCGCCCGGGATCGTGCTTGAGGGCGGCTCGATTGACGTGAATGGCCGGGGATCGGTTCTGACCACCCGGTCCTGCCTCCTGAACCCCAACCGGAACCCTCACCTGTCCGCCGATGAGCTGGAAGAGTATCTCCGCGAGTACCTCGGCGTAACAAACGTCCTCTGGCTTGGCGACGGCATCATCGGCGACGATACGGATGGCCATGTCGATGACCTCGCCCGGTTCGTCGGCCCTTCAACCGTGGTCTGTGCGTACGAGAACAACATCGCAGACGCAAATTACCCGGCGCTCCATGACAACTACGAGATCCTGAGGCAGTCGGCTGACGAGCGTGGAAGGCCGCTCTCGGTCGTGAAGCTCCCGATGCCGGCGCCGGTCACCTCGGAAGGAGAGCGCCTCCCCGCGAGCTACACGAATTTCTACATCGGGAACACGGTCGTGGTGGTGCCGACGTTTTCCGATCCCCGTGATGCCGAAGCGATAGCGATCCTCCAGAATCTCTTCCCGGGGCGGAAGGTGACCGGTGTCGATGCCCGGGCGCTGGTCGAGGGATACGGGACGTTCCACTGCGCCACCCAGCAGCAGCCGCATGTCTGATGAAAGACCAGCGGGTATAAGCCGGAGAGAGCGGTGTCTGCCAATAAAAGGAGGACCGGAAGAGAACATTTGAGAACCTCCTCCGGCCGGGCCTCGGTTGGGATTATTTCCCGGTAGCGATTCCACGGGCGTTTCTGCGATGCGTGCGTTACGGGCGAATACCCTTCGGTTAACCGTTCGCTCATCCGATGATGAGGGTGCCTTTTCTCTTCCTTACGTATCGACCGGATTCCCGGGTTTGAAATCCTGCTATTGCATCGTCCTGTTCACGGGGCCGGTATTTCAGTCCGGCCTTTCGCTCCTTCCTGAAGGGGCGGTCCGGTCTTTGTGCCCATACTCTCCCGTAACCGCCCCGTTGCCTCGATGGTACACCGCGGTCACCTGTTCAGCCGTAAAAAGGTTCATAATCCCACCGGCACACATCTGCGTGGCTGGGGATGAGTATGGGAGGACCAAAAGAAACCGCCGGAACTCTTCCGGACGAACTGGTGATCGTCTGGACGAGCGGGGACCGGAATGTCGCGCTGAAGATGGCATTTATGTACACCCTGAACGCCGCGGAAAAAAAATGGTGGAAAACGGTAAACCTCATAATCTGGGGCCCGTCCGCCCATCTCCTCGCGGAAGACATGACTCTCCGGTCGAAGATCGGGGAGATGAAGCAGGCGGAAGTAAAGCTTTTTGCCTGCCGGGCGTGTGCCGAACAGTACGATGTTGTCTCAACGCTCTCGTCTCTTGGTGTCGAAGTGAAATATATGGGTGGCCCTCTGACAGAGTTCCTGAAGAACCCCCGGTGCCGGGTGATGACGTTTTAGAAACGATTCACTGAGAGAGACAACTTCAGCGACCCCTATAAAGAGACAAACATTATTATTTCCGGTCGTGTCAAGGAATTTCCATGGGGCGGGCGGCGAAAAAATTCGATGCAGTAGTTATCGGCACAGGTTCGGGCCTTGAGCTGGTCAACGCTCTTTTACGGAAGGATCCCGGGTCGAAACTTGCCGTTATCGACAAGGACGATCCTGGCGGGATCTGCCTGAACCGGGGCTGCATCCCGTCCAAGATACTCCTGTACTCCGCCGAAATTGTCCGCACCGCGGAAAGGGCCCGGATATTTGGCGTTGAACTCGAAATAAAAAAGATCGACTTCCCGTTCATCATGGACCGGATGCGCCGGATGGTGAGCGCCGACGTGGAAGCCATCAGGGCAGGTCTCCACGCGGTTCCTAATGTCCGGTATTTTCCCACAGCTGCGGAGTTCGTTGCCCCCTATACCCTTGCCGTTGCCGGTACGATGATCACCGCGCCGCAGATCTTCCTCTGCACCGGATCGCGCCCCGGCATCCCACCGGTTCCCGGTCTCGCAGAAGCGGGGTACCTCACGAGCGACACGCTGCTTGCGCTGACCCGGCTCCCGGAGTCCCTTGCAATTATCGGCGGCGGCTATATCGCGGCGGAGTACGGCCATTTCTTCGCTTCTATGGGATCGGCAGTGACGATCATCGGGAGGAACCCCCGGTTCCTGCCGGGAACGGAGCCCGAGATCTCGGATGCCGCGGCCCTTGAGCTCGGCCGGAGGCTCACCATTCTCACGGACTGCGAGGTCACACGCGTTGAGGCCGGCAGCCCCCCGGGAAAGACAGTCATCGCCACCCGCCGGGTAAACGGGGAGGAAATTAAAATCCCGGCGGAGGAGATCCTGGTCGCCACCGGCCGGATCCCGAACAGCGATATCCTCAAACCGGAGCGGGGCGGGATCGCCACCGATCCCCGCGGGTGGATCGTTGTGGACGACTCTATGCAGACTTCTTCGCCGGGAGTCTGGGCCTTCGGGGATGCAGACGGCAGGCACCTTTTCAAGCACGTCGCCAACCGCGAAACACTGGTCGTTTTCCTCAACGCACTGGAGGGAAAGAAAAAGGCGATGGATTACCGGGTCGTTCCCCGCGCGATCTTCACCTCCCCCGAGATAGCATCTGTGGGGATCGGCGAGGCCGAAGCGGTTGCACAGCACGGGACCGGCGCGATCCTCATCGGGTTTGGTGATTACGCGGACACCGCGAAAGGGAGCGCGATGGAGACGAAAAATGCGTTTGTAAAACTTATCATCGGGAAAAAGACCGGGGAGATCCTTGGCGCCCACCTTATCGGCCCGGACGCGGCAGTCCTCATCCAGGAGCTGGTGACCGTCATGAATTCGGGTGACCCCACCATTGTCCCGATAACGGATGCAATGCACATCCACCCGGCGCTCTCGGAGGTCGTTTCAGCGGCTGCCAGGACGCTGATGCCGGTAGATCACTACCACCAGCTGCTGGAGGAGAAGGGATACGGGTCAAAGGCCGGCAGGTGATCGCCCGCGGGATGGGTTTTTTGCCGGTTTCTCACTGATTAGAAAAAGAAATTACATACTTTTTTGGTTTTATTTTAGCCCCGAATCTCCCGGTGAGGCTCGAATTCACCGGAAAAGCATACCTGAACTCCTGCCGCCGGTACAAGGATGCCTCATTCCTCAACCGTTTCAGTGCTCTTCCCGGCGAGGATCTTCTTCGTCATTGCTGCAAGCCAGCGACGGTTCAGGAGGAGATGGGCAAGTACGAGTATGACGAGCGCAAGGCCGGACCAGTCATGGAGATCACTCATCCATGCGAGGGGGAGGACGACGGTAGTCAGGCCAAAAACCCGCATCAGGAGCGTGAACTTGAACAGGCCGGTTATCGCGGAGATGAGGAAAAAGACGAGCATGAGGATATCGACCGACCATTTCAGGACGTTTCGCTGCATACATCAGACCCCTGTCCGTGTTAGTCCATGCGCGTGAAAGCTCATGAGCCTTGCGGGAAACAAAAAACCGGAGCCCTGGTCTGATGGTATCCCGACGGGACCGGCATTTCCTATTCCCCGCTCACCGTGCAGACGACTGTCCGCTCCCTGCCCGCGTTCACGTCGAGTTCAAGGAGCACGATCTGCTGCCAGGTGCCGCAGACAACATCGCCGTCCTCGACAGGGACCGAGAGGGATGGTCCCACCAGCGATGCCTTGACATGGGACCGGCCGTTGCCGTCGCCCCACTTCGTGTCATGGGCGTACGGGATCCCGTCGGGTGCGAGGACCGAGAGGGATTTTCGGAGATCGGCAAGGACGCCGGGCTCGTACTCGATCGTCGTGAGGGCGGCAGTCGAGTGCAGAACGAAAAGACTGACGAGGCCGTCCTTGATCCCGCTCCTGCGGACAACGCGCCGGACCCCGGGCGTGATATCGATTATATCACCCTCCCGTTCCGACACAAAACTCAGGCGCTCCCGAAACATGTGGTCACCGGAACAGGTCTTGGACACGGAAGGAAAAATAGTACCGTGCCGGAATATCCGGAAAACAGGATTCTCCCGGTGTCCGTTGTTTATTCCCTTTCACCGGCTGATATTATCCCTGGGGAGACGTTCCGCCGCTGGTCCCCCACTAACCCGGTCCGGCTTTTCGAACGTCCCCGTTTTTAGTGCCCGGTCCCCGGGACGAACACAACATTTGCAACCGTCACATTGGTCTTCACATCAATGATCCGGATCGTGATGGTATCGTGCGGCATGTCAATAATGGGGCCAAGGGTCGCGGTCCGGGAGAGGCGTGCAGGGATACTGTCGGTAACCCAGAACCCTTTCCCATCCTGGTAGAAATACACCGCGTTTCCCGGTCCCCAGCTCCGGTTCAGGCTCGTCTCTGAAAGCGCGACGGGCGATGTACTACCGGTGCCCGTTGTTATCGTGAACTGCACCGGGGGCGGTGTGCCGCTGGCAGATGCAGGGTTGAGTCCGACGGTGGTCCCGCCGCTGTGGATAAGGACGAGTGCGGTGACCCCGGACGGTGTGGTGAAAACCGAGCCGCGGACCGCGATGAGCGGGGTCTGGTGGAGAAGACCGGCAAAGCCGGTGAGCATACCGGCAACGATCAGGACGATAGCGATGACGAGCAATGAGAGCAGGAGGATGCTCATAGACTGTGGCAACCCCCTCTGGCTCGTTTTGATCATAGTACCTCGTTTACTAAGTTATTGTATTTGACGAAAAAGGGTATGGGTACCGGCAGGTCAGGGCTCTAAGCCTCATCCGCTCCGGGAGCGGTCCCGGGCGGGGGGGTCTCCCCCTCCATTTCGGAGGGGACGATAGCAACCCCGACGATCCTGTCGTTCTCGTCCAGGCGCATGATCTTGACGCCTTTTGTGCCGCGCCCGGTGATCCGGATGTCGCTGACCGGCGTCCGGATGACGACCCCTGATGCAGTCATCACGAAGATCTCGTCGGTGTCTTTAACGGCCCGCGACTCAATGACGACTGCATCGCGCTCGAGCTGCATGTTGCGGACTCCCTGCGTCGCCCTCCCGTGTCCCCGGAAATCATCGAACTCGGTCCGCTTGCCAAACCCGACATCGGAGATCGAGAGGAGATGGTCCTTCTCGACCAGCGTGATGGCGCAGACCGCATCCTCCTTGTCCCGGAGGCGCATGCCGATGACGCCGGAGGCGCCCCGGCCGACAACCCGGACCGACTCCTCGTGGAACCGGAGGCCGTACCCGAACCGGGTAGAAAGGACGACTTCCCGGGTGTTGTCGGTGGTGATGACATCCACGAGCTGGTCGTTCTCACGGAGCCGGATCGCGTTTGTCCCGGTGGACCGGGGGTTCGAAAACTCGGTCTGCGGGATCTTGATGACCTGGCCGAGTTTTGTCGCAAAGAGAAGGTACCGGTCCTCCCGGAACTCGCGGATCGGGATGACCGTCGTGATGACCTCGTCTTTCAGGTTCAGGAGGTTGACGATCGGTTTGCCCTTCGCGATCCTTGAACTCTCGGGGATCTGGTATACCTTCAGCCAGTAGACCCGGCCGGTGTTGGTGAAGCAGAGGAGGAAGTCTTTCATTCCGGCTGCGAAGACCGCGCTGACGACATCGTCCTCCTTTGTGGTCATTCCCGTGACTCCGTGGCCGCCGCGCCGCTGCTTCCGGTACGTGTCGAGTTCCATCCGCTTGATATAGTTGGTCTTGGTGATGGAGACGAGGACTATCTTGTCCTCGATGAGGTCCTCTGTCGAGAGTTCGCTCGTGTCGAGCGCGATCTCGGTCCTCCGGGCGTCGCCGAACTTCAGGGCGATCTCGGAGGTCTCGCGCCGGATCTCGTCCTTGATGTTCGCCTCTGACGAGAGGATCGTCTCGAGCCTGCGGATCTCGGTCTCGAGTTCGCTCTTCTCGTCCGTTATCTTCCGCTGCTCAAGCGCAGCGAGCCTGCGCAGCTGCATCTGGAGGATGGCGTTCGCCTGCGCTTCATCGAGGCTGAAGCCGGAAATAAGCGCGAGCCTTGCATTGTCCACCGTATCGGACCCGCGTATGGCCGCGATGATCTTATCGATGCTGGCGAGCGCAGTGAGAAGGCCGTTTAAGATATGGACACGCTCCCGGCATTTCTTCAGGTCGAACTCCGACCTGCGCCGGATTACCTCGATCCGGTGGCTGACGAAATTCGAAAGGAGGGCCGGGAGGCTGAGGACTTTCGGGGCCCCGTCAACGATCGCGAGATTGGACGCGGAGAAGCTGGACTCGAGCGCGGTATTCCGATAGAGGTTGTTGAGGATGACTGCCGAGATCGTGCCCTTGCGGAGCTCGAAGACGACCCGGATCCCGTCTTTGTCCGACTCGTCCCGGATGTCGCTGATCCCGTCGATCTTCTTGTCCTTGACCATCTCGGCGATCGCGGTGATCCACTGGGCCTTGTTGACCTGGTACGGGAGCTCGGTGACGATGATCCGGTCGCCCCGGTTGCCGCCATCGGCTTCCTCGATCTCGGCGACACCGCGGACCACGACCCGGCCCTGGCCGGTGGTGTAAATATTTTTGACACCTTCGACACCCATCAGGATGCCACCGGTCGGGAAGTCCGGGCCCGGCATGATCCGGAGAAGTTCTTCAATGGACACATCCGGGTTGTCGAGGAACCGGTTGACCGCTTCGCAGACCTCGCGGAGGTTATGCGGCGGCATCTTGGTTGCCATCCCGACCGCGATGCCGTCCGTCCCGTTGACGAGAAGGTTCGGGATCTTCGAAGGGAGGACGGTCGGTTCTTTCAACGACTCGTCGTAGTTGGGGACGAATTCCACGGTCTCCTTGTCGAGGTCCGCGAGGAGCGCTTCGGCATACGGGAAAAGCCGGACTTCGGTGTACCTGCTCGCTGCCGCCGCATCGCCGTCAACCGATCCGAAGTTCCCCTGCCCCTGCACGAGCGGGTGCCGGTAGGAGAAGGGCTGGGCCATCTTGACGATGGTGTCGTAGATGGACGCGTCTCCGTGCGGGTGGTACTTACCCATCACGTCGCCGACCACCCTTGCGCTCTTCTTCGTGGGCTTGTCGCTCGTGTTGCCCATGTCCCACATTGCATAGAGCGAGCGGCGGTGGACCGGCTTGAGGCCGTCGCGGACATCCGGGATGGCCCGCTGGATGATGACTGACATCGCGTAGTTGATGAAGGAGGTCTTCATCTCCTGTTCGATGCTGATAGGCTCGGTCTTGTGGGTTTCAGGGGTGCCTGCGGGCGGAAGCTCAGATGTCAAGGTTTGTCACCTCCTTTGCATGGCGCATGATGAAATTCTTCCGGATCTCAACGTCCTTTCCCATCAGGGTCTTGAACATCTCGTCCGCCTCGTACGCGTCTTCGATCGAGACTTTGAGGAAGATCCGGTTCTCGGGGTCCATAGTCGTGTCCCAGAGCTGCTGGGCGTTCATCTCGCCGAGGCCCTTGTACCGCTGGATCGAGACTCCCTTCTCGCCCATAGCAGCGGAGACCTTCTGCATCTCCGACTCCCGGTACACGTACTTCTCCTCTTTCCCTTTCGCGACCCGGAAGAGAGGCGGCTGGGCGATGTACACGTACCCGAGCTCGATGAGCTTCTTCATGTACCGGTAGAAGAAGGTGAGGAGGAGGGTGCGGATGTGTGCCCCGTCAACATCGGCATCGGTCATGATGACGATGTGGTGGTACCGGGCCCGTTCGGGGTCGAACTTCTCCCCGATCCCGGTCCCGATCGCGTTGATCAGGGTCTGGATCTCGGCGTTCTTTAGGATCTGGTGTTCACCGGCCTTCTCCACGTTGAGGATCTTCCCCCGGAGCGGAAGGATGGCCTGGAACTTCCGGTCACGGCCCTGCTTGGCGCTGCCTCCGGCGGAGTCGCCTTCCACGATATAGATCTCGCTCTTTGCCGGGTCCCGCTCGGAACAGTCCGAGAGCTTCCCGGGCAGGCCGGCGGATTCGAGCGAGCTCTTGCGTCGTGCGAGCTCGCGGGCGTTCCGTGCGGCCTCGCGGGCCTTTGCGGCGGAAAGGGCTTTCTCTACGATTGTTTTCAGGACGTTCGGATTCTCGTCGAAGTATTCCGTGAGCGCCGCGTACACGAGCGAGTCGATGACGCCCTTGACGCTGCTGTTGCCAAGGCGCATCTTGGTCTGACCCTCGAACTGGGGGTTCGCCATCTTGACGGAGACGACCGAGGTCAGGCCTTCACGGACATCCTCGCCCCGGAGCGTGACCTGGGCGTTCTCCTTGATGATGCCGTTCCGTTTCGCGACCACGTTGATGCCCCGGGTGATCGCGCTCCGGAAGCCTTCGAGATGCGTCCCGCCCTCGCGGGTATTGACCGAGTTGACGTACGTGTAAAGCTTCTCGTCGTACCCGGTCGTGTACTGCATCGCGACCTCGAGTTCGAGCTTGTTCTCGGCATCTTTTCTGGTGATATAAATGGGGTTCGGGTGGATGACTTCGATCCCTTCGTTTAAATATTTCACGAACTCCGAGAGCCCGCCCGCATAGCAGTAGGTGCCCGTGTCCCCGGTCCGCTCATCGGTGATGTTGATCGTGAGGCCGGCGTTCAGGAACGCGAGTTCCCGGAGCCGGTGCGAGAGGACGTCGAAATCAAAGGTTGTTGTCTCAAAGATGGTAGCGTCCGGGACAAACTGAATACGGGTGCCGGTCAGCCTGTTCCCGACAGTCGCAAGGAGCGAGACACGGTCTTCCTGCTCGTTCCCGGTGGGGTACCGGGCAGCAGCCGTGAGATCGAGCTGGCCGGAACCGGCGCCGGCCGGAGCAGTCCGCCCGAACGGTGCTGGCTCGCCGTACCACTGCTCGTATCGGGCAAGGAGCTCTTTGAAGGTCTCTTCCCGCTGGGAGAGCGGGGATGTGGGTTTCCCTTTCGCAAACTGCATCTCGTAGATGTTACCGTTCCGGTACACCCGCGCCGAGAGCCAGTTCGAGAGTGCGTTCACAACCGAGACTCCGACTCCGTGGAGGCCGCCGGACACCTGGTACGTCTCCTTGTCGAACTTGCCTCCCGCATGGAGGACGGTCAGGACGACCTCGAGGGCACTCTTGTGGTTCTTCTCCATCGTGTCGACCGGGATCCCCCGGCCGTTGTCCTCGACCGAGAGCGATCCGTCCCGGTGGATCGTGACGGAGATCCGGGTGCAGAACCCGGCGAGCGCCTCATCGATCGAGTTGTCAACGACTTCATAGACAAGATGGTGCAGGCCCCGGGTGTCGGTGCTCCCGATATACATCGCCGGCCGCTCGCGGACCGGAGCGAGGCCTTCGAGAACCGTGATGTGGGAGGCATCGTACGTTTCAGTCACGCGGAATCACCCCGCGGAAAAAGGAAAAAAACCTGTACGGAAATCACAATATATATTGGTCGGATAGCGTTTAAACGGTTGTGGTTGGAAACATCTTGAGGGTAATATAATTTTTGGAGTTGGGCTGATGGGCCGGAAATCCGGAGTTTTCGAAAAATTTTTTCCTCCCGCGAAATTTTTTATCCGGTGGGTCGGCATTCTCTTAACCTTCACGGCTGCCCGGAACAGATGGTATCAGTGGCTGGATCGACGGAAAGGTGACTCCTGGACTCCTTTTTTGATGGTTATGTTCCCCTGAACAATAGGTCCCCGGAAAACGCTCCGTTTGGCAATCGGAGCCCGATTTAAAAGCTCGGTTTTTTGATAGTGACATTTTTTTGAGAAATAGAACGATTAAATTCTGGGATATTCGATTTAATTTGGTATTCCGACTTTCAGGGCTTATAATGGGCCCGGAAATCCGCCTATTTAGTTCAGTTCTGATATGGTTTTCTGAGGAAAATCAGGATAGGGTGGGGGGAAATGAAAGGAGGGGGTGATAGGGGGACTGATGGATCTTCATATAAGGACGGATGTTCGGGAATTACTTTTTTTAAGGTGGGAGACAGTGTATTCTTTCCTCGCATTTCTATCACCTTTTTTCCAGGACCTGGTTTGAACGGAAGCAGGAGGAGAACTTGTGATCTGCAAGCCGGGCCAGGCTGTGCAAATTTGATGGGGAACTATATCCTAACGATCTCCATCAATCATGGCCTGCGGAAATTTTCGTTTTGTATATTTCTCGACCATGCCCGCTATCCGGAATTATGCCGGGAGAAATTCTTCCGTGCAAAAATATTTTCGGAACTTTTTTCGTGAACAACCGATCATCAGGATTGCCGGCAACCGGAAAAATTTCGAGCCAAAAAAATTTCCGTTCTGGTTTTTCACGAAAACGTCCCTGCATCCGC
>DASPUR010000085.1:0-4638 GCA_035622795.1 Methanoregula sp.
CTCCGGGAACTCAAGGGCGGCAATACCGCGATGGCGTTTGTCTTCGGGAGCACGATCGTGCTGGTGTGCACGATCGTCCATTACGGTGTCGACGGGATCATCCGGATGGTCTTCTGACCCGTTGCAGGCACGGTACCCGGAGGATCCAATACTTCCCCGCGGTAATCTCCGGAGGGGACAAAGTCCCGCGATAGTTAAAAAAAAATCAGGATTCCCTGTTTTGCCGGATGATGAATACTGCTGCCAGCAGGCCGGCGATAGCCGCTGCCGGGAGAACCACCGAGGGGAACTCCGGCACCGGGACGGGCCCGCCCTGCATATCCCCGAAGTCGTAGCTCCGGGTATCAGGATTGGCGGCAGAGACGGTGACCGTCCAGGAACCTCCAACCGGTGCTGTCCCGAGCCAGCCGGGCATGAGTTCTTCGCTGACCGTGTACGTCCCGTCCGGGAGGATCATGGTCCCGGCGGCGTGCGCATTATTGACAGCATAGGAACCTTCGGTATCGGTCAGCTGCCACAGGAACGGAGCTCCGCCGACGTTTGCAACGGCGATGGTCCAGCCGGAGAGGCCGGGTTCGGAGGGGTCCCGGATGCCGTTGCCGTTCAGGTCATCGAAGACCGTCCCGTGGATGACGGAGAGCGGGAACACTGCGTTCAGGTTCCCGAAGTTATAGCTTCCGGGGTCCGTGCCACCGGTCAGCGTGGCATTGCAGCACCCGTCCGCCGGCGCGGTCGCGACCCACCCGGACCGGAGTTGTTCGCTGACCGTGTAGGTCCCCGGGCCGTGGGTGTCGACCTGGTAGAAGCCGTTTGCATCGGTGAGCGCCGACCCGACGACCGATACGGAGGGTCCGGAGTAATCCAGTACGTCGATGGTCCAGTTCACAAGGCCGGGTTCACCGGGGTCCTGGATGTGGTTCCCGTTCAGGTCGTCATAGACAGTGCCGCTGATCGTGTACGGCCCTGCCTGCGGTGCCGCCATGGCCGTGCCCGTGCAAAGAATAACAAGAACGGCGACGGCCAAAAGATATTCAACACGTAATTTCCGGGGTATTGAGAACTTCATACGAGGGCTCCAGACGGGGAAGGCACCGGGCGTGATGCGGGCAGCCAGTCCGTACCCCCAGTGATAGGGGAAGGATACGTTAAGGCAATGCAATGCATAGGTGCACAGCATATTCAGTACTTTTTATTCTTTTCGTTTTCTTTTTTATCCGGTGAATACAACCGGAACAGTTCAAAAAAAACCGGCCGGCGGGGATCTCCGGGCTTCCCGCTGCCGTGCACCGGTGTGGGGCAGATTTCGTCTGGTTCACCAGAGGGACCGGCTGGGCCTGCCCCGGACACCGGCGCGCCGGCTCCGGAACCGTCGGCACGACCGGACGTCACCCGCCGGAGGATTGAGCCGGGCCCTGCGGAGAGCCCGGGCCCCGGCCCATCCCCCTCGGGAGTCCTGCGCGTTCAGGCACCGGGCACGAGCCGTGGGAGGTCGGCTTCGACGGTTGTGTTCTTCTGTATCCCGAAGTTTTCGACAAGGACGTCCAGGACGCCCGGCGAGACGAACGCCGGGAGCCGCGGGCCGAGCGTGATGTCCTTTACGCCGAGGTTCAGCAGGGCGAGGAGCACCAGCACTGCCTTCTGTTCGTACCACGCGATGTTGTAGGAGACGGGAAGCTCGTTGATGCCGACACCGAATGCGCCCGCGAGCGCCTGCGCGATCACGACGAGCGAGTAGCAGTCGTTGCACTGGCCGGCATCGATGACCCGGGGGATGCCCCCGGCTGTCCCGAGATCGAGGCCGTTGTACCGGTACTTCGCGCAGCCCGCGGTCAGGACGACCGTGTCCTTCGGGAGGGCCTGCGCAAATGCCGTGTAATAGTCCCGCTCGGACTGCCTGCCGTCGCACCCCGCCATGACCACGAAGCGCCGGATATCGCCTTTTTTAACCGCATCGATGACGGTGCCGGCGATCGCGAGGACTGCGCCGTGGGCACAGCCCGTGACCAGGTCCCGGCCGGGCGTGCCCGGCTGCTGCGGGGGCCGGCAGCTCTTCGCGAGCCGGACCAGCTCCGAGAAGTCCTTCTTCCCGTCAGGTGTGGCACCGATGTGCTTCACGCCGGGATACCCGGCAGGCCCGGTGGTGAAGATCCGGCTCTTGTACGTATCCCTGGGCGGGACGATGCAGTTCGTGGTGACGAGCACGGGGCCGTTGAACGCCTCGAACTCCTCCTTCTGGTGCCACCATGACGAGCCGTAGTTTGCCACGAGATGAGAGTATTTTTTGAACGCGGGATACGCGTGCGCAGGCAGCATCTCCCCGTGGGTGTAGACATCGACCCCGCTGCCCTCCGCCTGTTCGAGGAGCTGCGCTAGGTCCTTTAAGTCGTGGCCGGTGACCAGGATCCCCGGCTGTTTTCCGGCGGTCGTCCTGACCGTCGTGATCGCCGGGCTGCCGTACGTCTCCGTGTTTGCCTTGTCGAGGAGGGCGAGCGTGGCGACGCCGATCCCCCCGCACTCGAGCACGAGGGCGGTCATCTCGCCGGCCGGCAGGTCGTGGAGGGTGGAGGCGAGCCCTTTCTGGAGGAACGCGGTCACCTTCTCATCGGTGTACCCGAGCACGGCGGCATGGTGGTAGTACGCGGCTGCCCCCTTCAGGCCGAAGAGGAGCAGGGCCCGGAGCGAGGTGACGTCGTCGTTCTTACCTGCCTTCCCGGCGATCTCCGCAGCCTTCGCCGCGATGTCGGCGTCGTCCTTAAAAGTCCAGGTGCAGGCATCCGGCTCGGCTGCCGCGCTCTTCGGGAGCGCATCGCGGATCGCGACCGCCTGGGCGATCAGGCCGCGGATCCGCTGGTCGTCGAAGTTGACATTGGTCAGTGTGGCAAAGAGCGCCTCCGCGATGAACAGGCCGGCGTCTTTGTCTTCTTTCCCGGACCGCGCGGCCGGGATGTTGCGCTCGGCGATTCCCTTGGTCAGGTAGATCAGGACATCCATGAGCCCCGCCGTGCCTTCGTCCTTGCCGCATACGCCCTTTACGGTACAGCCGGTTCCTTTCGCTGTCTCTTCGCACTGGTAACAGAACATGGTCAGACACTCTCTTGTATAGTTTTGATACACGGTTTCTTTTGTATACCAGATTATAAATACCGGAGAGTTTCAGAAACAATACCATGGACGAACGGTGCACCGTCAACCAGACCGTCAGGTACCTTACCAGGAAGTGGACGCTCCTGATCATCCTGGAACTGTACAAGGGCAGGAATCATACCCGGAGGTTCTCGGAGCTCAAAGATTCGCTCGGGGGGATCACGCAGAAGATCCTCTCGGAGCGCCTCCGGGAACTCGAAGAGGAGGGGATCGTCAGGAAGACGGTGGATGCCACGTCGTTTCCGGTGAAGAGCGAGTACACGCTGACGGAGTGCGGCCTTGGGATCGTGGACGTGATCCGCGGGATCAAGATGTGGGCGCTCACGTGGAAGATCGATAATATTCCGTGCGGGGAGCAGGACTGCAAAGTCTGCGTGTTGTAAGGGTTCCTGGCGCCCGGGAAGGACGAACAAAGAAAGCGGGGAGGAAAAACAGTGGCATAGCAGGCCCGCTTCTTTTGCCCGGGAAAAATTCGGATCCGCCAGGCCGGCGATCTTCTGCAAGACCGGTACTATTCCGGGTAATAACTACGAAAAATCCCGTAGTTAACGCCATATTTAACCCGCCTCATGTCAATGATCGCTTATGAACTCCAGGCCCGTTATCCTCTCTGCACTCACGTCTCTTGCCGTGCTGTGCATCCTCCTTGCCGGGTGCACGTCCGCGCCCGGGACTTCGACGGCCCCGGGAATTCCCGCCGGCCCGTCCGTGGGAGAGACGCCCCTGCCGACCCCTGCCGGGAACGGGACCAACAGCGCAGTGACGGCCCCTGAGGCCGCTGTCGTCTCAGCAAACAACCGGTTCGGTCGCGACCTCTACGTCCAGCTCGCGCACGACCCGGCGAACACGGGGAACATCTTCTTCTCGCCGTTCTCCATCTCCTCCGCGCTCGCCATCACGTACGAGGGGGCCCGCGGCACGACTGCCGATCAGATACGCTCGGTCTTTTCCTTCCCGCAGGACAGCGCTGTAATGCGCCAGGGGTTCCTCGGCCTCGACACCGGCATCGGTAACGGGGACGCCAATTATACCCTGAAGACCGCTAACGCGCTCTGGGCAGAGCAGTCGTTCCCGTTCCTCGCGGACTATATCGACACATCCGTACGCTGGTACTCGGCCGATGTCATGAACCTCGACTTCAGGGGGCAGCCCGAGGCATCGCGGCAGACGATCAACACCTGGGTCTCGGACCGGACGGACAAAAAGATCCAGGACCTCCTGCCCGCCGGTTCCATCGACCCGCTGACCCGGCTCGTCATCACGAACGCCGTGTACTTCAAAGGGACGTGGGTGACGCAGTTCGACGCAAACAAGACGTCGGACGCAGACTTCCATGTCGCCCCGCAGCAGACCGTTACGGCGAAGATGATGCAGCGGACGGGAGAGGGTGTCCAATACCCGTACGCGGAGACCCCGGATCTCCAGGTCCTCTCGATGCCGTATGCCCACGGGAACGGGAGCGGCCTCTCCATGATCGTCCTCCTCCCGAAGGCA
>DASPUR010000086.1:0-5767 GCA_035622795.1 Methanoregula sp.
GTTGCGGTCCGCCACGGCAGTCACCGGGTACCGTATATCAAGGGTCACGACGAGGAGGTTCCCTCGGGTCTCGATCATACCGGCGTTGAGGGTCAGCGCCCCCGAGACCTCGTCGCTCGTGGCAAGGCCGAATGACTTCCCGTCGGTCTCCTTCGCGAGGTTCCGGCAGAGGAACCGGATGGCATCGGTCATGCCCCCCGGGCTCAGTTTCTGTTCGGAAAGAAACGCGAGCAGCTCCTGGATTGCATTTTTTCCCTCTTCCGGTTTCGAGGCGTGGGCGCTCATGCCCCGGGCGCGGACGTGGATCTCCCCCACTCCCAATGTTGTACTGACAAGGGAGCAGCTTGCAAGCGGCTCCGTCCCGCACTGTTTCAGCGTGATCTCCGGGTGGACCGTCCGGATCTCTGCTGCTGCGCTGTCCGGCACCATGTTCGGCACGGTCCCGCCGGTTATGGTGGTGACGAAGGTGCCGTGGGCCGGCGGGCCCAGTTTCTTCCCGAGCTCGACCCAGAGTATTCCCTTCTCGGCAAAGACTACCGGGAAGTCCGCATCGGGGGTAAACCCGGAAACCGGCGGGCTTTCCTTCGAAAGGTACCGGCGGACGTCTTCTTCGCCGGTCTCCTCGTCGGCCCCGAAGACGACCCGCACTCTCCGGGAGAGGGCGAGGCCGCTCTCCATGACGGCACGGGCGCCGAAGAGCGCGGCGAGGGCAGGGCCCTTGTCGTCGAGAGCGCCGCGGCCGTAGATCTTTCCGTCATGGATCTCCCCCCCGAACGGCGGATAGGTCCAGTTCCCGCCCTCCGGCACGGTATCGACGTGCCCGAGGGCCATGACGTACTCTTTGCCGCTGCCGAACTCGGCAAAGCCGGCATAGTTGTCCAGGTTCGTTGTCGAAAACCCGAGCCGGCCGGCAATTTCAAGCGCCCGGAGAAGGGCTTTCTGCGGGCCGGGGCCGAACGGCGCTCCCGGCTCCGGCTCCCCCGCTGCGCTCGGTATGCGGACGAGCTCCTGCACCGAAGCGACCAGCGTTTCCGCATCCCGCTCAACGATCCGGTCGAGCAGCGCCCCCTCCGGTGATTCGCCCCGCTTTTCGTCAGTGCTGATGGTCGCGGTGAACGGGAGGATGGGAAGCATGGCTGATAGTGACATCTGGGGAATCACCTACAAATACATATCCCCGGGTAGCTGGCCTCATGGACATTGCAAGCCCGTCGGGCCGGCGAACAGCCGGTATCCCCGGCCACCGGGCGATTACCATTATATACTTCCACGGTGGACTGGGGTTTATCGGGAGCTGGAGAACGTGGCGGAGGAAAACGACAAGGGGAGGGACCGGGCCGAAAACGCCGGCCCTGCCGGGGGGTCCCTGGGGAATGACCTGGAAACGATCCTTTCTGACATGAAAGGAAGGGGCGGTGAGGTCACGGTGTATATCCGGTATCTCCGGAACGGGACGCCGTTCGAGCGGGAACGGGCTGCGGAGGCGCTCGGGGAGATAGGGGACCCTGCCGCAGTAGGGCCCCTCATCGATGCGCTCACCGATCCGTCCGAGACCATCCAGTACCTCGCGGCAAAATCCCTCGGCGATCTCAACGATCCGCGGGCAGCGGACCCGCTCATCGCGAAGCTGAAATCGGCCGACAAGTGGGTCCGGCGGGCAGCGGTCACCGCCCTCGGGTTGATGGGCGTTAAGAAGGCAGTGGACCCGATCATCCCCCTGCTCGGCGACCCCAAGCACGATGTCCGTGCGTTTGCCGCGTGGTCGCTCGGGCAGCTCGGGGACCCGCGTGCGATCGGGCCGTTACGGGAGCTGCTTGCCGATACCCACGAGGACGTCCGGAAGGAAGCCCTGGCAGCGATCGAGAAACTGGAGGGAGCGTCCAGGCCGGTCCCGGATGCCAGCATCCATGCCTGAGATCCGGAGGTAACACCGACTAGGACAGGTGGGAACCGATCATGACCGCAGAGATCGTCATCATGAACAAGGAGGCGGTGGCGCTTGCAGCCGACAGCGCGGTCAGCCTCGTGACCGGGCCGGCCGACAGCCCCCAGAAAGTCTTCACCTCCGCAAGCAAGATCTTCGGCCTTCCGGGAGGCCACACGGTCTCGCTCATGATCTACAACAATGCGAGCTTCCTCGGTATCCCGTGGGAGCCGCTCCTCGCGCGGTTCTCGGAAAGCCTCGGCGATGAGCCCCTTCCCGCGCTGGAGGACTATGCGTCCCGGCTCATTCAGTTCCTCGCCACGGAACAGGAGCTGATCACCCCGGAGATCGAGCGGCAGTTCTTTACTTCGGTGATCTACGGGTACTACCTCGGCTTCCGGTTCCTGTTCCAGCAGGGGGCATCGGAGCTGATGCGCCTGCAGGGCGCGATCTCCGAGGAACAGATCGGCTCCTTTGTAGCGGAAAAAATTGCTGAAGCCTACAATCTCCTCGCGAGCGCGGAGTACATCGCAGGTGCGGACGATGCACGCGTTACGGAGCTTGCCACTGCGTACCGTGAGACGACACAGAAGGCTGTCGCGGACGTATTCGAGGAGCTCCCCATCCCCGACGAGGCCCGGGACCGGCTCGCGGAGATGCCCGTCCTCTATTTCTTAAAAAAGAGCGATCCCCGCGACCCTGCGTCGCAGAACTTCTCCGGGATCGTGGTCACCGGTTTTGGCAGGACCGAGATCTTCCCGGCCATTATCACGTATTCTGTCGAGGGGCGCCTTGCCGGTATCCTGAAGTTCCGGAAGATCGAGGACCGGAAGATCACGCTCGAGAACGGCGGATATGTCATCCCGTTTGCACAGCACGAGATGGTCGACATCTTCATGGCGGGGATGGACCCCCGGCTGTACGATGCGCTCGTGAGCAGCCTTGCCGGGATCTTCGAGGAGTTCCCGCGCACGATCATCGACAGCATCGAGACGATCAGCGACGAGGAAAAAGCAAACATCAAGACCCGGATCCAGCCGCAGAGCGACGAGCTGGTCGACCAGATCTCCGCGTTCCTGAACAACTACCGGAACTCGAACGTGATCCCCATCATCAATGTCGTCGTCTCGCTGCCGAGGACCGAGATGGCGGCGATGGCGGAGTCGCTCGTGAACCTTACCTCCCTCAAGCGGAAGGTCTCGCTGCAGGCGGAGACGGTCGGCGGACCGGTCGATGTTGCGGTCATCTCGAAGCGGGACGGGTTTGTCTGGATCAAGAAGAAGCAGTACTACCGGGCAGAGCTCAACCCTGTCCGGGACAGGCTTCACTGAAACGGTGAATCACGACTGGTCAGGACGGTTAACGCCATGAAAAAGAAAGAACGGATCGCGACCAAAAAAATGTGCCGGACTGATTCCGAGTTCGAGGAGCTCTACCTCCCCGGGACCCACGAAAAGAAGAAGATCCAGGAATCTATCCGGGAGCCCGAGAAGCTCAGGGAAGCCCTCCTCCGGCGAATGAGGAACGGCAGGAAAGAGTAAAATCAACCGGTGCGGTCCTGAGTCTCTTTCCGGCCCTGCACCCTTTCTTCACTCATCCGGAGGTTGTCCGGCAGCGTCAAGGTGGCTGCTGTCGCAGAACGGCTTGTTCTCCGATCTCCCGCACCGGCAGAGTGTCTGCCGGTTGCGCACCTCGTACGCCGTACCGTCTGCGGAGATGACCGCAATCCCCCCGCGGACCCAGATCGGCCCCGGCATCCCGGTGGCAGAGTATTGCACCAGGCTGATCGAACGGACGAGTTCCGGTTCGATCGGCGTTTTCGTCCCTTTCTCCCAGGTGACGAGCCTTCCCGAAGGGCAGTTCTCCGATTCCGCTACCGCGATCTTCCGCGCCACGGGGTCGTCGGACTGCCGGGTCAGGTTCCAGACCCCTCCGGCCCGGTCGCAGAACTTGGCCGAAGCACAGAGATCGGTGTAGTCGGTGAGCTCGAGATCGGGCCCCTCGATCTTCTCCGCCCTGGCGATGTACGGCTCCCGGGATGCAGTCTCGGTCCCGTCGAACCCGGTCTTCTCGTGGTACCCGTCGCAGAACGGTTTCGAGACCGATCTGCCGCACCGGCAGAGGGCATACGATTCCCGGAGGGGAAAGGCCGGCCCTTTCCTCCAGTGGTGGGAATATCCCTGTTCGTCATTGGCGATGATCCCGGTAGCGAGCGGTACGCCTCCGGTGACCAGGTACGGCCCGTTCCTGCTGACCACGATCTCCGGCGGCTCATGCACCACCGGTTTGGCCTGACCATCTTCGTTTTGTTTCTGTTCCATCGTTACTCTCCCTCGCTGGATCGGCCCGGGGCTTCTCACTCCTGAAACGGGCCCGGTGGATCCGGGCTATACATGCGGGACACCGGTGTGCCCCGAGATCTCGGAACTGGTAGTGCAGAGGCACGACAGGTCGAGCGCGTGCACATCGTCGTTTCCGGTGAGCCGGGCAAAGTCCTTAAGCTCGCTGGTCGACACGTTCAGGAAATTTTCGAGGCGCTTTGCCGAGATCTCGGGCCTGAGCCGCTCCCGCAGCGCGGCATCCTGGGTCGTCACGCCGACCGGGCATTTTCCGGTGTTGCATAAACGGTACTGCTGGCAGGCGCACGCCATCAGGGCCGCGGTCCCGATTGCCACGGCGTCGGCCCCGAGCGCAAGGGCCTTGGCAAAGTCGGATGAGACGCGGAGGCCCCCGGTGATGACGAGCGAGATGTCGCCCGCGTTGTGCCGGTCGAGGAACTTCCGGGCCCGGTACAGCGCAAAGATCGTGGGCACCGAAGTCGCTGCCTTGATGTACCGGAGGGCCGCCCCGGTAGCCCCCGGCCTCCCGTCGATGGTGATGAAGTCCGGCCGGGCATACATCGCGGCTTCGAGATCGGGCTCGATGTCTCCCGCAGCGATCTTGATGCCGATGGGCCTGCCCCCCGATGTCTCCCGGAGCCAGCGGACTTTCGCCCGGAGTTCGTCCTGGTCCCGTATATCGGGGTACGAGGCGGGGCTCAGGATATCGGTCCCTTCCGGGTAGCCCCGGATCCGGGCAATCTCAGCCGTCACTTTCTCGGCAGGGAGACGGGCACCCATACCGGGTTCGGCCGACTGGCCGATCTTAATCTCGATGGCGTCGGCACTTCTCAGGTTCTCTTCGGTGACGCTGTACCGGTTCGGTACGTACTCGAAGATGTACCTGTACGCGTTCTCCCGTTCTTCAGGAAGGATCCCACCCTCGCCGGACCCGATGGCGGTCTTTGCTGCGGCACTCCCTTTCGCGAGCGCGATCTTCACTTCCTTCGAGAGCGCCCCGAACGACATGTGGGTGATGTACACGGGGGTCTCGATGACGAGCGGGATCGCTGCCCGGGGCCCGATGACCGTGCGGGTGTTGACCGGGACATCGGCGTTCTTCGGGATGCGGGCGAGCTGCGCCCCCTTGATCAGGATGTCGTCCCACGAAACGACGGATTTCTTCGTCCTCATCGGCTCGATGATCGATTCGCCGGTCGATGCCATCGTGTGGATGTCGGCCATGTAGATCTCGGTCGTATCCGAGAACCGTTCCCACGGGGCCAGGTAACCGGCCTGGCCCCCTCCTGACTGCGCCGGCGTTACCGAGACGGAGATGGATGCGCCGCATTCGGGGCAGGGGATCTCGTGGGTTGCGGCAAAGGCAGGGCCCGGGACCGGTTTTAAGTGTGTCTTGTCGGAAGAGCAGATGGGGCACACCCAGTTGTCGGGGAAATCCTGCGGCTCGGTTCCGGGCCTGATGCCCGTCAGTGAATTCCCGCGGGCCGTCTCGTATTCGAAGACA